>NZ_SFBZ01000225.1:0-8442 GCF_007095495.1 Microcystis sp. M_QC_C_20170808_M9Col
GGCTCGATCCAATAAACGCTTGGGGAGAGAATACCTCTACTTTTTCAGAAGCAATTCTGTCTAAGCAAGTAATCTCTGTGAACCAAGAATCCCCGTCTCTTTAGAGCGGGGAGTGTCAAAATACCAACCCCTGATTTCTGAACGAGTACGGAGGGAGTCGAACCCCCGACACCCAGGACCGGAACCTGGTGCTCTATCCTCTGAGCTACGTACCCACAATAAAATACTATTATATTATACCACTAGCCGACGCAGTAGAGCAGAAATTTCTATGACTAGCGATCGCCCTTTAAAACTACTGATCAGTAACGATGACGGCATTTCCGCCCTAGGAGTCCGCACCCTCGCTAACACCCTCGCTACTGCGGGCCATCAAGTCACCGTAGTTTGTCCCGACGGCGAGCGCTCTGCTACCGGTCATGGCTTAACCTTACACCATCCCATCCGGGCCGAACAGGTGGAAGGAATTTTTCATCCCGATGTGATTGCTTGGTCCTGCTCGGGAACTCCCGCCGATTCGGTGAAATTTGCCCTTAGTGCCGTCCTCAAAGAGCGTCCCGATTTAGTTTTAGCTGGCATTAACCACGGGTCTAATCTCGGCACCGATATCCTCTATTCTGGCACGGTTTCCGCAGCCCTGGAGGGCTTAATCGAGGGTATTCCCAGTATTGCTTTTAGTCTGGCTAGTTTTAAAGCCTGTGATTTCCAACCGGCCGCCGATTTTGCCCTCACTTTAGTCAGGAAAGTTGCCCTTAACCCTTTTCCTCTTCCCACTTTACTCAATGTGAACGTCCCTCCGGTTAGTAGTGGCGAAATCAAGGGGGTGAAAATCACTAGGCAAGGATTGCGACGCTACGAAGAAACCTTCGAGAAAAGACTGGATCCTAGGGGTAAAAGTTATTACTGGTTAATTGGGGAAGTGGTGGAAGATATCGAACAACCGGACTATACCCATTTACCCCCGGAAGTGCCTACGGATGTGCGCGCTATTGGCGAGAATTTTATCACCATCACGCCCCTACAATACAATTTAACTGATGTGCAGGGGTTTCAACATTTGCACCGGAATTCTTGGTTTGATTGAGGATCATCTCATGATATTCTGATTCAATCATTAGCGTTTGAGAGCCTATGTCCCCTCAATTTAATTTTCAAGAAAACGAACTCGAAGAAGCGGATATCATAACCCTCTGGGATGAGCAAGGTCGATCGCTGGACTGTTATATTGAGAACGCCTATGAAACCGATGATCTCACCTATATGCTTCTTGTCCCCGTGGATACCCCGGTGATGATTCTAGCTTGGGATGAGGAATCGGAGGAAGAAGAATCTGATGCCTTCTTAATCGAAGATAGCGAGGAAATCGAGCGGATTTTCGCCGATGCTAAGGCAGTGTTAGCAGAATTAGACCTATTGCTCAAATCCACTGCCCACACCTTGACTGTTAGTGGTGAATTACCGCCCCTAGAAGAAGATAATGTTCTCAGTTTAGAAATTGATGGCGATGAACCCTCCTCGTCATCAGAGCCGGAAGAATTGCAATTTCTCGCCAGTTTCTTTTCGGAAGACCAAAAATACTCGATTTACAGTCCCCTAGCTCCTTTGTTATTCTTAGCCGTCGGTGATGCGGAAGGGAAAGTTGAATTAGTTTCCCCCGATGATGACGGTATGGGACCAATTCTAGAGGAACTTTTGTTTGATGAACTCGAATAATTACACGGTTTTACCAAATCCGCCTGGCAAAATTTTTGATAAATCTAGTGACAGTATATCTTTCGGGATTTTATAAGTAAAGAGAGGGGCAAGCGGAACCCATCCGCTAAATCTTTGCTGCCATCCCGATATTTTATGGATAAAGAGACTCGATTCGCCATTTTAGTCATTGGCATCCCCTTTCTAGGACTAGCTTACTGTGGCTTGATTTTTGCCGTGATGATTTATTGGGTCTGGGGCCGGGAACATCCCGTAACCATGGCCACTTTTTTTGTCCTTGCTCCTTCTTTGATTTCTGGTTCTATTTGGCTGTTAGCTTCCTATAAAGCCCGCCAAAAGCAGCGTTTGGGGTTATAGTTGAATGTAGAGGCCGATGGCATTCGTCCAAAAAGAATCAATAGGATAAAAAATGACCGCTTACATTTAAAAACGTATGATTAAATTTTTATCATCGACTGTCCTGATTGCCGCACAACTAACAGCGATCGCGCCTAGTGCTGTCTCCCAACCTTAGACACTAACAGGCTCGATCGAGGTTTGGGAAGGGTTGCGAGTACTTACTTCTGTGCCTTCTGGTCAACGCTGGCAATACGGTAATCTTTGTGCAACTGATCGAGCTTTTAAAGATATCTATGATGGGCAGTCAGTCGTGATTAGAAATGCTAACGATACCATAGTGGCAATCGGTAAACTAGGAGAAGGGAGATTTAATCAAAGTCAAGATTCTTCGTTGTGGACTTGCACATTTAAATTTTCCGTACCTAATGTACCAGAATCACCTTTTGACACTATATCGGTCGGGGGAAGAAAACCGCTCGCCTTAACCCTTGAAGACCTAAAAGCAAGGAACTGGATTTTAGAATTTACATTAAGTCTTTAGTGTCAACCCCAGCCTAAACGATGGCGATCGCTGTCAGGGATTGGGGAAAAAACCAAAAAGTTTAGCTGCCCCTCCTAAAATGGCGACAACTAGGGCGATAAAAATCCCCCGGTTGGTAAATTCCTGATAAGCAACCCCTGTCGTTAGTCCTTTAATTTCTGTAGTTAGTCGCTCATCTAAGGCTTTAATGTCCCCTCTGATCTCCGATTGTCCTATTTCTACTTTGGTTAACCGTTCATCGATTTTGTCGAATTTTTGATTGACATCTCTTTGTAGGGAGTCTATTTTCCCCTCGATCCTTGTCAGAACAGCTTCTAGGGAATAAGTAACGGTTTCGTTAGCCATTTTCTGTCTCCTATATTTTCTTTAATTGCGATCGCTCGCGAGATTGGGGATACCTAGATAGGGTTGGCTGAATAATGGTAAAACCCTTTTAAAATAAGGCTTTTGACCTGTTAAAATCCGATGTTCATGCTGCGAAAATCCGATTGGGACTCTCAAAAACCTTGCATTATCCCTCTCATAGTACATAAATTGGTACAAAAAAAAGAGGGCAACAAAGCCTGAAACGACCAGCTACTGACTCCTGACTTTTGACTCCTGACTCCTAACCCCACCAACAAACTTTTTCAGCAAACCCTAGGTAAGAATCAGAGCAGCACAAGGCTGACATTTAGGGGCTGGGCGCGATAGGATGAAAAAGTGCTAGATAAAAACTCCTCTCCCTTAGAGTCCTTAGTTGCGGGTCACTGGTTCAAGCTCATCTGTGGAGCCAGTTACCAAGATTTGCCCACGATTCGCAACCTCGCTTTGACCTATACTATCGCCGGGGCCGATTGTATTGATGTGGCCGCCGACCGGGCCGTGATTGTTGCGGCCAAAGAAGGCATCGAAACCGCCGCAAAAATCGCTGGATTATCTCCCAATCGACGACCTTGGTTGATGGTCAGTCTCAATGACGGTGAAGATCCCCACTTTCGTAAAGCTGTCTTTAACCCGCAACTCTGTCCGGTCGATTGTCCCCGTCCCTGCGAAAAAATCTGTCCCGCTTATGCTATCGATAGGGGAGGAGTGATTGAGCAGCGCTGTTATGGTTGCGGTCGCTGCTTACCCGTTTGTCCCAGGCAAATAATCGAGACAAAATCCCGTGTCTGTCAACCCCAAGAAATTATCCCCTTAATTATCGAAATGGGAGTCGATGCGATCGAAATTCATACCCAAGTCGGTCATGGAGAGGAATTTGCTCGACTCTGGCCAGCGATCGCAACTGTCAGTAAAAACCTAAAAATCCTCGCCATAAGTTGCCAAGATCATGAATATATCATTGATTACCTCCACTATCTGCGAGAAACTATTTCACCCCTAAGCTGTCCTCTGATTTGGCAGACTGACGGCCGACCGATGAGCGGCGATATCGGCAAAGGAACCACCCACCCGGCCATTAACATGGCCAAAAAAGTCCTCTGTGCCAATCTAGCCGGATTTGTGCAGTTAGCTGGGGGGACCAATGACCATACCGTGACCAAATTACAGCAACTGGGACTGAGAGAAAAAATCGCTGGTATTGCCTATGGAAGTTACGCCCGTTCATTGATTTTGCCAATTTTAGAGCATTTAGACCAGCCTAACCTTGAAAATGACCCCCAAGCCTACCAAGAAGCCGTTAAAGCCGCTTCTATTCTCGTTGCTCAATTGAAAGCCTAGCCTTGGTCAAAAAACTATAATATTTTTTTAATTGACAACTAACCCCTAAATGTGTTAGACCCCAAGAAAATCTTGGCAATAAAAACAGCCAATTATCGCCAAAACCCTTTACTATTAATGCCAGAAACCCTACCCTCCTCTCGGATGCCAGTGACCGACGATTTAAACAAACTCTTGGCAATTCTACCCGCTCGGATTCGCGGCAAAATCGAGGAACACCCGCGGCAGCATCAACTGATCGAAGTAGTTATGGATTTGGGACGCATACCAGAAGCGCGTTTTCCCGATGGGGCGATCGATCTGGGGGACGAACCGATCTCAAAAGAAGAAATCCAGTATTCGATCGCCAGGGTGGGCAGTTTTAGCGGCGATAATCGCGCCGGGATTGAACGCACCCTGCACCGCATCAGTGCCATTCGCAATCGAGACGGGGAAATTATCGGTTTAACCTGTCGTATCGGTCGGGCCGTTTTCGGTACGATCACCCTGATTAACGACCTAGTGGAAACGGGTAAATCCCTGCTGCTGCTCGGTCGTCCGGGGGTAGGGAAAACCACCGCTCTCCGGGAAATAGCCCGAGTTTTAGCCGACGACCTCAATAAACGGGTAGTGATTATCGACACCTCCAACGAAATCGCCGGGGATGGAGATATTCCCCATCCGGCCATCGGTCGCGCTCGTCGGATGCAGGTGGCCCGTCCGGAATTGCAGCATCAAGTCATGATCGAAGCGGTGGAAAACCATATGCCGGAGGTGATCGTGATTGATGAGATCGGTACGGAATTAGAAGCTCTAGCCGCTCGTACGATCGCCGAACGCGGGGTGCAGTTAGTGGGAACCGCCCACGGCAATCAATTGGAAAATTTAATTAAAAATCCGACTTTATCGGATTTAGTTGGGGGAATTCAGGCAGTAACTCTCGGAGACGAAGAAGCGCGCCGCCGGGGTTCTCAGAAGACCGTTTTAGAACGCAAAGCACCGCCCACCTTTGACATTGCCATCGAAATGTTGGAACGTCAGCGCTGGGTCATCCACGAGGACGTATCCACCACGATCGACCAACTGCTGCGGGGACGGGAAGCAATTGCCCAAATCCGTTGGGTAGATGAGGAGGGGAAAGTACAGGTCGCTCAGGAAGAACCAAAACCGGAAAACCTCACCCCTTTGCGCGGCAATTATCTGCCGGAAATGGATAAACCCAAGGGATGGCGGGCCGATGGCCGGATGACTCCCGTGGCCCGTTTCGGTGCAGGCGGACTCAACCGGGAAAACGATTTCGATCGCCTCCTCGAACAATCCTGGCTGCAGGAAGAACCGGAAACGGAAAAAGTCCGCGTCCCCGGTCCCAATGGCGAAGATTGGCCGGTTTATGTCTATCCCTACGGAGTCAGTCGCGCCCCGATCGAACAGGTAGTACAGGCCCTAGATTTGCCGATCGTTTTGACCAAAGATTTACAGGAGGCCGACGCAGTGCTGGCCCTGCGTTCCCACGTTAAAAATCAGTCAAAATTGCGGCAAATTGCCAAAGTAAGACAAATTCCCATCCACGGCATCAAATCCAATACCCTGCCCCAAATTTCTCGCGGTTTAAAGCGGATTTTGGGCATTGATGACCCGATGAATCAGGAAGGTGCGGATATGCGTTTATTTGCCCGCAGCGGTAGCGATGACGAGATCGAAGCTTTGGAGGAGGCCCGGTTAGCGGTGGAACAAATCGTTATTCCCACTGGCCAACCGGTGGAGTTACTGCCGCGATCGGCGAAAGTGCGGAAAATGCAACACGAATTAGTGGAACATTACCGTCTCCAATCCGATAGCTTCGGAGAGGAACCGAATCGCCGTATTCGCATCTATCCAGCTTAGGAGTCGGGAATTTGAAGCGACGCACGCTAATTATTATGGGTACGGGGGCGGCGATCGGTGCGGTGGCCGTCCGGATTATCAATGCTTTGGCTGAATACCAAGATTTACCCGCTACTTAGGGCTGGCTGAATAAATCTAAAAACCTTGTTGGATAATATCTTTAGACTTTTTGTCAATCAAAAAGTACCCGCCCTGGGAGTGATCGGGGGGGAAAATTCCGGTACTTTTTCCCTGAAAATTAGGTAACTGACCACCTGAAAATCGGTAAAACCCACACCCTGCCCCCAGGAAAAACTTTTTGCCGCAAACCCTAAATATAACTTAACTCAGTAAAAAAGACTTATTCGGATGGACAAGAAAGCCTTTTTTCAGCGCTTCTCGTCCTAATAACATCCGAAAACCCATGACATCGCGATTAGTTAAAGTTAATTCGATCGCCCATTGACGACCACCAAGTAATACGCTTGTTCTAATAACAGGACGTAGTTGACTTTGACCACCGGAATTTTTTACCTGTCGCCATTCGAGGATTTCTGCGGTGGTGGTGACAGTGTGGTGACTATCTTTTTGGTAGGGATGAACTTGAAAGCGCAGCCAATTGCGATCGCCATCCAGAAAAGGGTGGAGATGAAAAGCGTGTAGGGCCGAGGAGCGAGCGCCTGTATCAATCTTGGCTTTAATTTTGGTAATGCCTAAATCAGGTAAATCGAGCCATTCTCGCCAACCGATGATGATTTTATCGGGTTTCATCCGTCTATTTAGTTTTTTCTTCTTCAATCTCCCGCTGCATTTGGGCGATTTCTTCGGGAGTCATCGCTTCCAGACGTTTTTTAAAGACGGCATCTTCGTAATCCTTGCGCTGTTGGCCGTAGGTCATATTATCGGTGGCGACTCGAAACAGATAGGTAAAAATCCAACCGATGACACCACCCACCAACACCGCTTGACTCCAAATTCCCGCCGAAGCACTATCTAAACCGGTTTTTTGTAGGATAATGTAGAGGATGCCGCCCATAGCAAACATCCCTATACCGATCCCGATGACATCAATGCGTCTCATGGGTTTTTTTGGGTTGATAACTTAAGCTTTTAGGGTACGACGTTGGGGACGGAAGTTAAGGAAAGGACTTAACAACAGCATACCGGGGAAGAAAAAGCTCATCAGAAAGTACATAAACCCTCTTTCCCAAGAAGATGCCACATACCAGCGCGTATTGAGGTAGTAGTAGATAACGGCGGGAATGACGAGCAAATACAAGACACTGAGAGATAGGTAGATCAGGGCGATGATAATGGTTTCTTGCGTCAGAATTGATTGCATAAGGATTGATTTTTCTCAATGGCTGTCGGTGAACGGCAATTCACCTGCTGATTATTTTACCCCCTCTTTCCCCCTTTGTGGCGATCGAATTGGCGGGCTAAAATAATTTACTGAAAATACTCTTGCCAATTAAATTATTTGTGATATGATAAAAAATTGTCGGTTAAATAACGGGGGCGTGGCGGAATGGTAGACGCTACGGACTTAAAATCCGTTGAGCCTTATAAGCTCGTGAGAGTTCGAGTCTCTCTGCCCCCATCGATCGAAGTCTATATTTAAACTGAGTATTGGTAATTTTAGTACAAATGCCCAAACTGCCTCTCCTTGCCCCTAGGAAAAACTTTTTCAGCCAGCCCTATCTAAAATATCCAATAATTCTAGGGGATGATGAATGAGATGATCGGGGTTAAATTGAGTGAGAATTTGAGGGGAATTAAAGCCCCAAGCGACGGCCACCACTTGCACTCGACTTTTTTGGGCAGCAGTGATATCTCTAGTTTCATCGCCGACATAAATCATTTCATCGAGACAGAATTTATTTTCTCGAATCAGGCGATCGATAATTTTGTGTTTGCCGAATAAAGGCGTTCCCGAATAGATAAAATCAAATAAATTTAAGAGTTGATTATTTGCTAAAAATATGGTGACGTTTTCCTTGGTATTAGAAGTTATTATTCCTAATCTATAGCCTCTTTCTTTAAGAGTGGCGAGGCAGTGATGCCAGCCATGGAAAGGTTTCAGACATTCAATTTGTTTATTTAATTCCCGTTTAACTCGATAGAGTAAAAAAGGGATTTTAACGGGGGAAACTTGGGATTGTTTAATAATTTCTTGGGAACTAAGGCTGACTGACGGACACAAGTGGGTCAAAACCTGACAAGACAAGGGTTGCCAAAAAGAAAAATATCTGGGTAGATAGGGAAAAAGCAAGAATCCCTACAAGATGAAAACCGAGAACAGA
>NZ_SFBZ01000226.1:0-13874 GCF_007095495.1 Microcystis sp. M_QC_C_20170808_M9Col
ATGAGATTTTTTCGACTTGTTCAAAGTGGCCGTCCGGCATTCGGACACTCAAAACGGACGGGTCGAAAGTGTCAGACTTAAGCAATTAAGCGTTTTTCGCTATCTGCGTCAACCCCATTCAGCGACCACCCTAAAAAAGTGGCGTGGTGAGGAATCGCCGTCCGTTTTACGGCGGCGAGGATGTCAACCATCTTCTCCCCCATTGTTCGGCAACGTAGGCGGTTGTCCCACTTCCACAATTATGAACGGTACAAACTTCAGTAATAAAAGAGTGGACAGTTTCAATCTCTAAATCATAGACTGTTTCCGTCGTTATTTCCGATTCTAAATATTTAATTTCACAGGGTATTTTTTCCCTGCCAAAATAAACAATATCACCGATTTTTAAAGTATCAGCCCGTCGCCATTCTTTGTAATGATCTTCTGAAGGTTCAACCGCAGCCAATGGGGCTTTAATTGTCTCTAATACTCCCGTCAAATTATGATAAATTTCTTGATTATTGAATCGCAAAATATTTAATCCCAAAGAGTTTAAATAAGTATCTCTTTCTTGGTCATAAACTGTCGCATCTGGCCTATAATGGCTATCTCCATCTACTTCAACAATACAACCCTTTTCTCTTGCATAAAAGTCGGTAATATAACGTCCAATAGGATGTTGACGGCGGAATTTAACTCCTAATTGATTTCCTTTGATTTCTTGCCATAATTTAGCTTCGGCTGGAGTCGCTTCTTTTCTCATTTCTCTAGCTAAACCAAAATTATTTTTAGGAATATGTTCCCAATTGCGATCGCCTCCATAACCGGTTGTCCGTTTTTGACATAAGACTCGATGATCTCCCGTTACCCAGAGGATTTGCTGACAAAGGTGGTGACGAATCCCGATCATTTTCCCTTGATGGGTTTTGCTGATAGTACGAAGAATCCGATGAGGTTGCAGATCGTGTCCGATGACATAATCTCCCGGTTGTAATTTTTCTATTTCTAAAGCCTCTAAAGCCCCCCCTTGCCCTCCTAAAGCCCCCCCGATGTCGGGGGGGTTGGGGGGGTAGCTCCCCGGTGTCTGAGATTTTACCCCCCCCTGCCCTACCTTCAAAGGGGGGGAGTTAGTTGGTTGGTGGGGAATAAGGATTTTTGTACCTTTTCTTAGACAGGTGATATCTAATACTAAATCGCCGGGGTCGGTGGTCATTAATAGACAGCGTTGTATTGCTTTTGTTGTTGTTTGAACTACATATATTTTTTCATATACTAAAGCTCCGCCTCCTGTATCCATCCAAATATTTTTGATTTCTGAAATAGGATAATCAGACAAAAACCGTTTATAACAAAGACTTTTTCCTTCTAAAATTAATCTATTTAACTCTCCTAATTTTGTTAAACCAGAAGGTACAATAGACCAATGTCTTCCTTTTGGCGGATAAAAAGGGCTCTTCGGTAATTGTTATGCAATGGACGGGGGTTATAAGGGATGAAACACTTATATAGAAAGGCATTTAGCGATTTTTGTCAATTGTTTTTGATCTAGAGCGAACTAATCAATTAAGTCTCTTACCAGATAAGGATTTAGTCGATTTATGACCCCCTATCGAACCCAGATGTTTCTCCTTGAGAATTTAAAGCAGTAATTCTAAATCTTTTTCCTTCTGGGATAATTTCTAATCCTTGTAATTGCTCATTAGATAATCTTTGATTAGTCCCATCTGGTAATTGTAAATAACAATATCTTTGATCAGTTTCTTCTTGAGAACGTGAAACAAAAATTGGTCTAAACTTTAAAGTTTGATTATTTTTTGAATACCACAAAATAATGTCGTATATGCTATCAATTCTATTACTAGATTTGCCTGCTGTGGTTTTAAAAGCAATCTGTGAAACAAAATTCTCCCCCCCAAAAACCTCATCCATCAACTCCCGAACATGATGAACATTCTCATCGGAAATCTGCACAAAAACACTCCCGCTATCAGTCAACAACTCCCGGGCAAACAACAAACGATCGCGTAAATAACTCAGATAAGAATGTAACCCTAATTCCCAAGTATCTCGATAAGCTTGCACCATCTCTGGTTCGCGGGTGAAATCATCGTCATCGTTGTGTTTAACGTCGCGTTTTCTCACAAAAGGTTGAAAATTAGAACCAAATTTTACCCCGTAGGGAGGGTCAATATAAATCATCTGCACCTTACCCCCCATCCCCTCGTATTGCAGTAGGGAGTTCATCGTCACCAACGAGTCACCGAGAATCATCCGGTTTACCCATTTATCGTGATACTCGTAAGCTCGGAGAATCTGGTCAGTAATTGACCATTTAGGGTCATTAAATAGATTCAATTGTTCCCCTTTTTCCACCTTGTGGGATTTCAGGGTTTCAATAATTGCCCTAGTGGATAAACGTTCATGGACAAATAGGGGTAAAGTCGGCACTTGAAAAGATAATCTTTCGGCCTTTCCTGTCCAATTTAAAAACGGTTCACCGATTGCCTTGAGTTTACGCGCTGCTATTTTGGCGGTTTCTAAATCTTCTGCTGCGAGAATTTGCTCAATTAAGGCCTCAGCTTCTTCTCGTGCGGGGTTTTCATCCCAGTTTAACTCTGGGGACAAGGAGGAATCATAACGATAGGTGACAGGGGGTTTCTTTTTCTTGAAGTGGGGTTCCGTGCTAATATCGGGACGCTGGGGATGTTCCTCGCCATGGTTGTAACTTTTGGCTTCCGTTTGCTTGTTCGTCTTCTTGGGCATTAGCAACTCTTCCTCCAAGGCGAGGTCAATCTTTATTGTAACTGCTCAACAACCCCAAGAGAGCCGAAAAAAAGCGAACTTCTCTGGGGAGAAATTCGCCTTAATTTCCAGAAATTCTGAATTTATTAATTAGGCACGAGCTTCGAGACGACCATAGAAAATGCCGCGAATTTTCACTTCTTCAGCATCTTTTGCCCCTAAATCGGTGTCGGAAGGCTGTTCACTTTCAAAAACACCAGCAAACTCGCCGGTAGAAGCGTCAACTTTAGTTACCTGTAAAGACATAGTACCTTTACCCAGTTCCGTCGCTTTGACGTTAGCGCGCTGGAAATCTTGACTATCAGCACTAGCGGGTAAAGCGACAGCGTTATCATAACCCGTTACCACACCCCGACCTTTGGGATCTAAGAAACCAGCGCCACGATAGGAGGGAACTTTAAAGTCGCCTTCAAAATCCGTGGAACTGTTAATCGAGTTAAATCCGGCTTCGGTTTTGCCAGTGAAACCTTTGATGGTAAAGAACAAGGGAACTCTTTCACCTCCGGGTAATTGTACGGTAACGGGTTGGAAATCGATACCGTCTTCTTCCTTGAGGGTTAAAACACCGTCTTCGCCTACGGTTAAACTCGCTGTCATCTGTTCTAAACTGGTGGTATCTCTGGTTAGGAGTTTACCCGGTATAAAGGTGGCTGCTTCCCGCTTATTAACGGGTTCACCCTTGACAAAATATTCTTGGGGTTCCAAGCATAAATCTGTCACCACATAACTTTCGCCGCGTTCTAAGGGGAGAGTACCCCGGGTGAACTCGGAAATCTGCGGACATTTGTTAGCTAATCCCGTGTTTAAAATTTCATCATAGGTTAGCTCGTTTCTATTCAGGACGGCACTAGGCGCGTCGCTACAAGCTGTCAACACCCCTAAGCACAAGGCTAAAAAGGCAACTAACAAGGCACGAAATCTCATCTATGTCAACCTCTCTTTGTCAATCTTTACAATTACTACCCTTGATCCATAGCCTGATGAATTATCGAATCGGTCGGGCCAATTCACCGAAACTCAGTTTATCAAAGATCAGTGACCATTGAGAAGATGGGAGACAGGGGACGGCAGGCAGGGGATAGGAGTCAGGAGATAGGAGTCAGGAGATAGGAGGCAAGAGGCAAGAGGCAAGAGTCAGGAGGCAAAAGGCAAAAGGCAAAAGGCAAAAGGCAAAAGGCAAGAGGCAAGAGGCAAAAGGCAGCTTTGTTCTCCCCACACCCCACACCCCACACCCCACACCCCACTTCCCCACTTCCCCACTTCCCCACTTCCTCACTTCCCCACTTCCCCACTTCCCCACACCCTCTTTCAACTCAGGAGGCTCTAAGTAACTGATAGCTGATGACTGATATGATTGGTGTGACTGTTTTCAAATAGGAACATGAATAGCCGATTGCCGGGAGATAACAGCCAATTAGATAGCCAACTAGATTCCCTTGTAACGACGGTGACAGCGATCGCCCAAGAACAGCAGGGAGATTGTAACGGTTTGTTAATGTTGCTGCGAACTTTAGAAAATTTACATCGGCAAATTCGCGAGCAGATGTTCGAGCCATCTTTACCCAATACCCGTAAGGACTTATACGGATTACTCCGGGATATCGAGGAAACCGGGGGATGGCCCTATATAGAACGGATGAAGTTACAAATGTTAATGGAAAAATTATTAGCCAGTGAAGTCGGCGCGCTCGATTCGGCGGCAAAAACCGATGATCGAGAAACCTGAAAAGGTATTGGGTTTTTAGGGTGTTAGGGTGTTGGGGTTTTGGGGTTTTAGGGTTTTAGCTGAAATTCCCCATTTCCCCATCTCCCCATCTCCCCATTTCCCCTATCCCCCCATTGCCTATCGCCAAGGGGTACGGAGCGGGTTACAGTATTGGGAAAATGGATATTTAAGGGTAGTTCGTAAATCATGACCACCGTGAACCCGATTAAATTTGGAACCGATGGCTGGCGCGGGATTATCGCCGCCGATTTTACTTTCGATCAAGTCGCTCTGCTCGCTCCCTTGGCGGCTCAGGTTTTAGCGGATAATTATGGTCAGATCACAGGTTCGCGGACGATGATCGTCGGCTATGATCGGCGGTTTATGGCGGAGGATTTTGCTCAAACTGCGGCGGAATCGCTGCAAAAAGCCGGTTTTGATGTGCTTCTCTCCCAATCTTACGCTCCGACTCCCGCTTTTAGTTGGGCAGCTCGAGCAGAAAATGCTCTCGGTGCGATCGTGTTAACCGCCAGTCATAACCCAGCCAAATATCTCGGTTTGAAGGTTAAAGGTTATTTTGGTGGTTCTGTCTCGCCGGAAATTACCCAACAAATTGAAGCTTTATTGTCTAATCCGCCGCAATTTAACGCAGCTGCCGGTAAATTAAGCACTTTTGAGCCATGGTCAGGTTATTGTCAGGGTTTACGCCAAAAAGTTAATATTGCCGCTATTGCCAACGCGATCGAATCGGGACAACTAAAAGTTTATTCCGATGTCATGCACGGTGCGGCGGCTACCGGTTTAGAGCGTCTTTTGGGGGTGGGGATCACGGAATTACGCGGCAATCGCGATCCTTTGTTCGGTGGCGGCTCTCCAGAACCTTTACCGAGAAATTTGAGGGAAATCATCGATAAACTGGCTCACAGCGCAAATTTAGCCCCTTTGCGAGTAGGTTTGGTCTTCGATGGGGATAGCGATCGAGTGGCGGCGATCGATGGTCGGGGGAATTTTTTAAGCACCCAAAATCTCATCCCGATTTTAATCGAGCATTTAGCTGGCAAAAAGGGAATGAGAGGGGAAATTGTGAAAACGGTGAGCGGTTCCGATTTAATCCCCAAATTAGCCAGTTTATACGGTTTATCGGTCTTTGAAACCCCGATCGGTTATAAGTATATCGCCGATCGAATGTTGACCACTCCTGTGTTAATTGGTGGGGAAGAGTCGGGAGGTGTCGGTTATGGTACTCACATTCCCGAACGGGATGCTTTATTATCAGCTTTATACGTTTTGGAAGCGGTGGTAGAATCGGGCCAAGATTTAAGCGATCTTTACGCGCAATTACAGGATAAAACCGGGTTTCATTCTGAGTATGATCGCATTGATTTACCCTTAGCTAATATGGAAGCTCGCAATCAGTTAATTACTGCTTTGGATAAGGAACCCTTAAGGGAAATTGCTGGTAAACAAGTGACTGATTGTAATACTATGGACGGTTATAAATTCCGTTTAGAAGATGGCAGTTGGTTGTTAATTCGCTTTAGTGGCACCGAACCGGTTTTGCGTCTCTACTGTGAATCTTCAACCCTCGATCGAGTTGATGAAATTCTCGCCTGGGCCAAATCTTGGGCTATCTATATCTAATAGAAAACGGGTTTCTTGAAGAAACCCGTTTTCTATTTTAAACGGGGATGAACTAGGAAATTTTCAGCCCGCGAATCGCATAATCTAATAATTCGATGGGATGAATAACGGGTGTATCTTTTCCCTGTAATTGTAGATGTTTTTTAATTTGTAGGGAACAACCCGGATTAGGAGAAGCAATCACCGCAGCCCCAGTATTTAATAAATTGCGTACCTTCTGCTGACCTAATTCATCGGCAGTATCTGGCTGTAGCATATTATAAACTCCGGCACTGCCACAACACAAGGCCGCATCGATAGGTTCTTTTAAGTTAATATTGGGGATTTTTTGCAATAATTGCCGTGGTTGCACGGAGATTTTTTGTCCGTGTAAAAGATGACAGGCATCTTGATAAACTAGGGTTAATTCTGTCTCGGTAATCGGGGATAAATCAGCAGTTAACCCCACTGCGGCTAAAAATTCTTGGGCATCGCGTACTTTAGCCACAAACTCCTTAGCCTTATCTTTATATTCAGGATCGTCGGCTAAAATATGATGATATTCCTTGAGAGTATGACCACAACCCGCCGCATTGATAATAATATAATCAACCTCGGTTTCTGCGAAACTATCGATCATTTGTCTGGCTAAACTTTGTGCTTGTTTTTCCTGTCCTTGATGTGCGGGTAAAGCGGCACAACAACCCTGGGTTTTTGGGATAACCACTTCGCAACCATTGGCAGTTAAAACCCGCACTGTTGCTTCATTTACCGGCGAGAAAAAGAGGCGCTGCACACAACCTAAAACTACTCCCACTCGATAGCGTTTTTCAGTTTGGGAGGGAATAACATCGGCATAGTTTTTAAACAAAGAGGCCAGGGTAATTTTGGGTAAAATTGATTCCATCGCCGCTAGACGGGGAAAGAGCATTTTTAAGATACCCGATTTCCTGACTAGGGTTTGTAATCCCAGGGTTTGATATAACCAGAGGAAGGGTAAAAATAATTTGAGACGGACGGGATAGGGAAAGAGATTAAAAATGAGAAAACGAATAATTTTATCTTTAAAACTGCGGGGTTGATTGCGTTCCACTTGCGGACGAACTGCGGCGATTAATTGATCGTATTGTACTCCCGATGGACAAGTACTAACACAGGCTAAACAACCTAAACAAGTATCAAAATGTTGGCTAGTGGTTTCGTCTAAAACTGCTTCCCCTTTATTGATGGCATTCATCAGATAAATTCTGCCCCGGGGGGAGTCCATTTCTTTGCCAATCACTCGATAACTGGGACAGGTAGATAGACAAAAACCACAGTGAACACAACTATCTATTAATTCTTGGGCAGGGGGATTCTTGGGGTCAAATCCTTGATTTTTTTGGTCGATTAATTCTTGAAAGTTAACGGAATTCTCGGAGGTTTGCATGATTTTTAATTAGATTTTGTTAAGAAAGCGTTCAGGACTAAAAATACCGTGAGGATCGAATTTAGTTTTTAGGGTTTTCATCATGGTAATCGCGTTACCTGTATAGCCCCAAGGTTCAATTTTTTCTTTTAGCGATGGCGGCGCAGTTAACACCGTTAAATAACCCTGATTGCCATGGCATAAAGAGCGAATTTTGTCAAGATTTTCCTCCGATTTTAAGATAACTTTACCCACGCCGCTACTAATATTAATCGAGGCTAGTCCGTTAATTTGGTCGATAACTAGAGCTAAATTGCTGGGTAATAATCCTATTTTGCCGAAAAAATTGCCCTCTTGGTCATAATTATCGATTGTTTTTCGGTATCTTTGCCCTAGAGAAACTTCTGCCTCATCCCGATAATAATTGGTCTGACAGTCTAACTGTTGTCCTAAATAACTCACCTGTTGCGATTGTTCGCTAATACTTTCGGGAATGCTTTGAAAACGCAGCAGTAAAGCGACTTTTTCCCCTAATCCTAGTGCTTGCGTCATCCCTGGGTTTAAACATTCAGCCACGGTGGGAGTTAAGGCCGATTGCCGAATAACTTGACTCAATTTACTAATATTTTCGCTATTTCCAGTGATTATCAGGGTTTCTGAGTTAGCAGTTTCGGGATACAGTCGTAGGGTAATCTGATCGATAATCCCTAAAGTGCCGTAGGAACCCGTAAATAGCTTCATCATGTCGTATCCCGCCACATTTTTGACCACACGCCCTCCAGCTTTAGCAATCTCGCCATCGTGACGGATAAAGGAGAATCCTAGGATCAGATCCCGGACACCACCGTATCTTTGCCGCCATGTTCCCGCGTCGGCTGTGGCTATAATACCGCCAATCGTGGCATTATCGGCGTAACTGGGATCAAGAGGAAAAAATTGACCGCTAGGAGCTAAAAAAGCCTGTAAATCCGCTAGTTTAAGCCCAGCTTGCACGGTTATAGTTAAATCTCCCCTAGCATGGTCAATAATCCGGTTGAGATTTTGGGTACTAACTAAAATATCGGGCGACTCGACTAACCCACCCCAATCTAATTTACTGCCTTGACCGTAGGCCAGTAAAGACAGACGATTTTCGTTGCTAAAACGCACCAGAGAGGATAAAGCGGTTGTATTAGCGGGATAAACTATAATTTCAGGACTTTTGCCCCTAATTGCCCTTGATAATCTTTCTTGTTCCTCTTTTGGCACTTGTTGCCAGGTAATAACTGTCGTGTCGGGGGGTAAAATAGAAGTTATCTGAACAGCGATCGCAGTCATATTTTACAAAAGAATTGAGGAGTGAGGAGTCAGGACTTACCGGCCGATAATGGCGAAGAATGGGGGTAATGCCGGGGCTAATCAGTAATTTTCAGCCTCTATTAATCAGATTACCTTAGTTTGGCTCTCCATCTCCGATGTCAGGCAATTCTAGTCATACTGAAGCAGTAAAAAAGCTCTCTTGCATAAATCAAAAAATTTTCGGCAAATGTAGGGAAAAAGCGAAAGGTTAAAGGGAAAATTATCCTTTTGCCCCTTGCCTCTTGCCTCTTGCCTCGTCTCAACAAGCAATTTAAATTACGAACAGCTTAACTGCTAAATTAGCCATACACTCGTGTCATAATGTTAGATTACCTCGATCAGTAAGCCAAGAAGTAATGAGTGTAGATTGGACGAATAGCCGCGCCAAGCGATTAAGTGCCTTACCCCCCTACGTTTTCGCCCGCTTGGATGAATTAAAAGCCTTAGCCCGCAAAGAAGGACTAGATTTAATCGATTTAGGTATGGGCAACCCGGACGGTGCTGCCCCGCGTCCAGTTATCGAAGCGGCCATTCAAGCTTTTGAAACCCCCCAATTTCACGGTTATCCACCCTTTGAAGGAACCGCCAGTTTCCGAGAGGCGATCGCTAAATGGTATGATCGCTCTTATGGTGTGGAACTCAATCCCGATAACGAAGCTTTACCGCTGCTAGGTTCCAAAGAGGGTCTATCCCACCTGGCTTTGGCTTATGTTAACCCCGGCGATGTGGTCTTGGTTCCCAGTCCCGCCTATCCCGCCCATTTTCGCGGTCCCTTGATTGCTGGGGCGACGCTATACCCGATCATCTTAAAAGCGGAACAGGATTGGCTGATAGATATCGATTCTATCCCCGAAGATGTGGCTAAACAGGCGAAAATCCTCTATTTTAACTATCCCAGTAACCCCACCGCCGCCATTGCCCCCCGAGAATTTTTTGAGAAAATCGTTGCCTGGGCCCAGCACTATGAGATTATGCTCGTCCACGATCTCTGTTATGCTGAATTAAGTTTTGATGGTTATCAGCCCACCAGTTTATTAGAAATTCCGGGGGCAAAAGAGATTAGTGTCGAATTTCATACCCTCTCGAAAACCTATAATATGGCCGGGTGGCGCGTCGGTTTTGTCGTGGGCAATTCCGATATTATTCAAGGGTTACGCACCCTGAAAACCAATCTCGATTATGGTATCTTTTCCGTCATCCAAAAGGCGGCCGAAACCGCCCTACAACTGCCGGATGAATACGTCAAACAAGTACAGGAAAGATACCGGCAGCGACGAGATTTTTTCATCAAAGGTTTGGCGCAATTAGGTTGGGATATTCCCCCCTCTAAGGCGACAATGTATCTCTGGGTTCCCTGTAGCGTCGGTATGACTTCCACGGATTTCGCCCTTACTGTTTTGCAAAAAACTGGTGTCGTGGTCACTCCGGGCAATGCTTTTGGAGAGGGAGGGGAAGGTTATGTGCGCGTCAGTTTAATCGCCGATATCCCGCGATTAGGGGAAGCTTTACAGCGCCTCGAAGATGCGGGAATTCGCTATCGGTAAGGAGAGTTTTTTCCCTTGATTTACGGGCCAAATCCCTCTAGGCACTGGCTAAAATTGCGATTATGATGGAATTTTATCGCGGTAGCTTGCCACTTCCATGACCTACAGCTTAAGAATTGCCGATATTCCCGTCAGTGAAAGACCCAGGGAACGTTTAATCAGTGTCGGGGCGAAAAACCTCAGTAACGCCGAATTATTAGCGATTTTACTAGCTACAGGTCAAGGTAAAGGCAAACTCTCGGCAGTGGGTTTAGGACAGCATATTCTCAACGAATTGAGTAAATATCGCCGGGAGCCTTTGGACGTTTTGAGGGATATTCACCCCCATGAATTAACCGCTATTCATGGCATTGGACCGGCTAAGGCCACTACTATTCTAGCGGCGATCGAATTGGGAAAACGAGCTTTTCAACGACGACCGACGGAAAAAATGGTCATCGATAGTCCCGATACCGCTGCCGCTATTCTTGGACACGAACTAATGTATCAGTCTCAGGAACGTTTCGCCGTTATTTTACTCGATGTCAAAAATCAGTTAATCGCACTCAAAGTGATTACTATCGGCACAGCCACAGAAACACTGGTACATCCGCGAGAAATCTTTCGAGAAGTAGTGAAACAATCAGCTACTAAGTTAATTATCGCTCATAATCACCCCACTGGGTCACTTGCGCCTAGTCAAGACGATATTTTACTCACAGAACAATTATTACAGGGGGCCACCTATCTAGCCATTCCTCTCCTAGATCATTTGATCCTCGGTAATGGCAACTTCCAAAGTCTTCGCCAAATCACAGATCTTTGGGAAAAATATCCCCAAGAAGATTAGACCTCTTGCAACAATCACAAATTGTTGTTAGGTTTAGCTGGAAAAGGGAGCGAGTGCGCTCGAAATCTGGGTAAAATTTGAGAGATACAATCGGTCAATTGGGCATGGATTATAAAGAAGCGGGCGTGGATGTGGAAGCAGGACGCGCTTTTGTCGAGAAAATTCGCCAAAATGTGGAAAGTACCTTCCGTCCCGAAGTTATCGGCGGTTTAGGCGGTTTTGGCGGCTATTTTCAGTTACCTTCCGGTTATCGGCAACCGGTGTTAGTATCGGGAACTGATGGTGTGGGAACCAAGCTGAAAATTGCCCATAGTCTCAATTGCCATGATACGGTGGGAATTGACCTCGTGGCCATGTGCGTCAACGATGTCTTAACCTCTGGGGCTGAACCTTTATTTTTCTTGGATTATCTCGCCACTGGTAAACTGGAAGCGTCACAGTTAGCGGCGGTGGTATCGGGAATCGCTAGGGCCTGTCGTGATAGTGGTTGTACTCTTTTGGGAGGGGAAACGGCGGAGATGCCGGGGTTTTATTCGGCGGGAGAGTACGATTTAGCGGGTTTTTGCGTCGGTATTGTCGAAAAAAGTCAATTACTCGACGGCAGTAAGGTGCAAATCGGCGATGTGGCTATCGGTTTAGCCAGTAGTGGGGTTCACAGTAACGGTTTTAGTCTTGTTCGTAAGATTATCGACACCCAGGGCTTAAATTGGCAAGATTGCCCCGAAATTTTGGCCGGCTCTAGCTTAGGTGAAGTTTTGTTAACTCCCACTAGACTTTATGTTAAACCTGTGCTAGAACTGCTGCGCTCTGGGTTAGATATTCACGCCATGGCCCACATTACCGGGGGTGGCATCCCGGAAAATTTGCCCCGCTGCTTAGGTAAAGGGCATTCTGTGCGGATTTACCGCGAAAGTTGGCCAATTTTGCCGATTTTTCACTGGTTAGCCCAGATGGGTTCGGTTAATTCCGAAGCCATGTTTAATACTTTTAATATGGGTATCGGTTTTGTGATCATTGTCCCATCAGATCTGGCTCGATCGACTATTAATCAACTACAATCCTCTGGGATTAATGCCTACCAAATCGGCGAAGTGATTGCCGGCAAGGGGGAGATTGTTGGGCTTGATTAAAGTTAGTTCAGGCTAAGAAGATTTTGCCATGAATTCCACCAAAAAATCAGGTTGACTGGCTGGGATAGCAGCAGCGTTTCGGCTTATCCCCAACCCAATTTATATTAAGTTTTTTTACTTAAGTAGTTAGGGTCTGCTGAATAAATCTAAAAACCTTGTTGGATAAGACTTTTGGACTTTTTTCCCCTCAAAAAGTGCCAGCCATTGCGGGGATCGGGGGGAAAATTTAGGCACTTTTTCCCTGAAAATTAGGTAATTGACCCCCTGAAAATGGGTAAAACTCTACACCCCACCTGCCCCCCCGATGTCGGGGGGGTTGGGGGGGGCCACACCCTGCCACCACCGAAAAGCTTTTTGCCGCAAACCCTAGTTATACCTAGTTTGCTTCTCGATAGAATTAGGTCAGAACCTCATCAACTTGCTTCCAATTCGTGAAGCCTCTGAATGGAAACTCGGGCTACCAAACGTCAGTGACTAAATCGATCCCCAAACTTGCTTCCAATTCGTGAAGCGTCTGAATGGAAACCCGTGAGAAACAAAAGACGAGGGTTCTTTTGGACTAACTTGCTTCCAATTCGTGAAGCGTCTGACAGAAGAGACCACAAACGCGGGATACCCCTCCGCACCACCTAGAAGGAGAATCTAATGTTCAAAATCGATACTTGCTGTACTCTCGTACCCTACTTTGAAGTACAAGAAGGAAAAATTGATGCCTTTAAGGAACTAGGCCCCAAGTTCATTGAGAGAACCCGCACCGAAGAGGGCTGTATCCATTATGCTTTTTCCTTTAGCGGCAATATTCTTCATTGCCGCGAGGGTTACGTCGATGCCTCCGCAGTTCTTGCCCACCTACAAAACGTCGGGGAACTGCTAGACGAACTTCTCAAAATCGCCAAGATTATTCGCCTAGAAGTTCACGCTCCCGCTGCCGAAATCGAAAAACTGCGAGAGCCGTTGGCTTCTCTTAACCCTCAGTTCTTCATTCTCGACGAAGGTATTCGCCGCACCAGCGAAGCTTAACCGCGGACTGACACAAAAGAGAAGGAGTAAACTAGAGAGTAAGTAAAGGCTCCTCTAGAAAAATGCTCCTTCTAGAACAATTCGAGCAAATATCGGACTATCGTGACAACCATGGCTAACGGGGTGACAAGCAGATTGAAAGCGATACGGGGTGTGGGAGAAATCTTAAGACCAACGAAAGAATTGAGACTTATTTCAGCCAACCCAAATCAATTAGCCTGATTGTCCCCCATTATCCCTAGATTCTGGCATCTTCTCTGAAAGTAATCGGAAAGCCACAAAAAAGCACCCCCTCGCGGGAGTGCCTTTTCGTTCAGACTAGGAATTAACCATTGATAGCAGGAGCAGTCAGAGCTACAGGAGCCTGTTCACCACTAGCTAAGTCTAAGGGGAAGTTGTGAGCATTGCGCTCGTGCATTACTTCCATCCCGATACCAGCGCGGTTTAACACATCGGCCCAAGTACCGATTACACGACCTTGAGAATCGAGAATCGACTG
>NZ_SFBZ01000227.1:0-40884 GCF_007095495.1 Microcystis sp. M_QC_C_20170808_M9Col
AATCGATTACTTTTTTTCTCAAGTCTAGGCTATAAGACATTTTTCTGTATGGGTTGCTCGTTTCTCTTGATTTTACCTTATTTTTCCCTCGTCTCACACTTATTTGAAATGACTATAAAAGTACATCATACCTATGACTGGTTTTGCCCACATAAAGATCATGTTTTTTTTGATATTTTGGCTCAGTTATTTTGGCAATACTATGATCTTCGTAGCTATACAAAAAACAGTTTTTAGTCTTGAAATTACCCCAAGCTTCCTCTCGAAAACCTTTGTGGGGGAAGTGTAGATGAAAATGCCTAAAAGGACTGGTACTAACATTGACACTATTCAGAAAACAATGGTCTTGTTCTTGCGCTCTAATCCAATTTAACACCGCATGATTACCACTACGTTTCAAACCGATAAAACGAATTTCTCTTTGATTGATGACTTTTTATGGTTCATCTCTTTGAGTTAGAGTACGCCAGAAATCCCAGGCATCATAGACTAAATTACGATTGACTTTTCTTAAGTTATTTAGTAAATCCTCGGCTGGTTTTGAACGCTCATTTATCTAACTCATTAGTTCAATCCTCGGCTAAATCATCAATTTAAAAACTATGCAAACAATCTTTCAGCGCATAGGCTACCTGTTGTTGTTCCTCGAAGCTTAAATCGGGGAACATAGGTAAAGATAACACTTTTTCACTGGCCAATTCAGCCACGGGTAAATCACCTTTTTTATAGCCCAAATACTGATAAACCGGCTGTAAATGCAGAGGAATCGGATAATAAACCATGGATAGGACATCTTTTTCCTGCAAAGCTGCCCGAATTTGGTCACGATTTTCCGTTAGGATTGTGTACTGATTCCAAACGTGCTTACCTCCGGCTAAAGCGGCGGGTAAAGTGATATTAGGCAAAGGTTGCAGTAATTCCCGATAACGTTGGGCAATCTCGATCCGTTGATTATTCCAAAAATCGAGGTATTTCAGCTTAATTTGCAAAATAACCGCTTGAATGGCATCTAAGCGGCTATTCACCCCAATTACCTCATGGAGATAACGCACCTTGCTGCCGTGTTCTTTAATCATGCGAATTTGTGCCGCTAACTCGGGGTTATTGGTGGTAATTGCGCCACCATCGCCACAACCGCCTAAATTTTTGGTGGGAAAGAAGCTAAAACAGCCAATATCGCCGATACTCCCCACTTTCTGCCCATGCCATTCTGCTCCCGTTGCTTGAGCGCAATCCTCAATCACCAATAAATTATGGGAACGAGCGAAATTTACCACCTCAGACATATTGACAGATTGCCCAAAAAGGTGTACTGGGATAATCGCTTTAGTCTGGGGAGTAAGCGCTTTTTCCAACAGTGCCACATCGAGGTTAAAAGTATTGATATCGATATCGACAAAAACCGGTGCTGCCCCGACTAAATTAATCGCTTCGGCGGTGGCAATAAACGAAAAAGTAGAAGTAATTACTTCATCCCCCGCTTGAATACCGAGGGCGCGTAGTGCCAGATAAAGGGCATCGGTTCCCGAATTACAGGCGACACAATCGCTAACACCGTGATAGAGGGCAAATTGTCGTTCTAATTCGCTCACAGCTTCGCCACCAATATAGCGCCCAGAACGGAGGATTTCTAAAACGGCATGGTTAGCTTCTTCGCTGATGACTTGGTATTGACGGGATAAATCGACGGGGGGAATTTTACTCACGCGGTTTCACTCAAATTAGAGACTAATCGGGATTTGTTGGGGAAAAAAAGGAATAATTAGTCAAAAATAATTATAAACTTGCTATTTATAGATGAAGTACCCTTGTAATTTGTTTCTTTTATTTTTATGGATGGATTAGTAGAACTAAATCTGGTGGATTTAGGTTGGGCTTTGGGGATGATGGGTATTTGTTTACTCCTCTCCCGTTGGTCAAATTTAGCTCTAGAGGGACAATTATTATTAGCGACCGGTCGATCGATCCTGCAATTATTAGTGGTAGGCTACGTTATCGCCGTTATTTTTTCCCTCGATAATCCTCTGGCAGTGCTGGGGATTTTGGCAGTAATGATGACTATTGCGACTATTGTTGCTAAAAATCGCATTGATAGCCGGGATAAAGCCCTATTACCGCTAGTTTTCGGCTCTTTATTGATTAGTAGCTGTCTAACTTTAGGTTATGCCATCGCTTTAATTATTCAACCAGAACAATGGTACTCACCCCAATACTTAATTCCCTTGACGGGGATGGTGTTAGGCAATGCCATGAATAGTGCCTCTTTAGCCGGGGAAAGATTAAGCAGTGGGATTAAAAGTCACCGTTTAGAAATCGAAACCCATCTTTGTTTGGGGGCAACCCCTCAACAGGCGATCGCAGGTTATCAAAAAGAAGCGATTCGAGCTAGTTTAATCCCCACCCTCAATCAGATGATGGTGGTGGGTTTAGTCAGTTTACCCGGAATGTTTACCGGACAGGTATTGGCAGGAAGTGAACCTTTAAACGCCGCTTCCTACCAGATACTGATCCTGTTTATGATTGCCCTAGCTAACCTAATCACCGCTCAATTGGTGACAGAGGGAATCTATCGGCGCTTTTTCAGTGAGAATTTATCACTTATCAGTTGAAAGGAATCGGGAGGTGGGTGTTAGGGTTTTGGGTGTTGAGTGTTGGGGTTTTGGGGTTTTGGGGTTTTAGTTGAATTTCCCCATCACCCCATTTCCCTATCTCCTGACGGCTAAAAATTAGGCCTTCCACTTGCTGGCGACGACTTCAGCGAGATCAACCACCCGTTGGGAGTAACCCCATTCGTTATCGTACCAAGCGATAACTTTCACCATATCGCCACCCATCACCATCGTTAGACTAGCATCGATGATCGAGGAGGCATCAACACCGCGATAATCAGAGGAAACGAGGGGTAAATCATTATATTCGAGAATTCCTTTCAAAGAATTTTCCGCAGCTTCTTTGAGGACTTCGTTTACCTGTTCCGCGATCGTGCTTTTTTCCACCTGTGCGACTAAATCCACCACAGAAACGTTAGGAGTGGGTACACGCAGGGCGATACCGTTAAGTTTCCCTTTCATTTCGGGGATAACTAAGGCTACAGCTTTAGCGGCACCGGTGGAGGTGGGAACGATGTTAACGGCAGCGGCGCGAGCGCGACGGAGATCCCGGTGACTAGCATCCAGAATGCGTTGATCACCAGTGTAACTGTGGGTGGTGGTCATCGTCCCTTTGATGATGCCGAAGTTTTCGTGAATCACTTTGACGACAGGAGCCAGACAGTTGGTGGTACAACTGGCATTGCTGATGACATTGTATTTATCGTGTTCGTATTCGTGAGCGTTGACACCGACGACATAGGTTCCCACACCCGAACCTTTACCCGGTGCGGTAATGAGGACTTTTTTAGCTCCTGCGACAATATGCTTAGAAGCGCCCTCTTCATCGACGAAAACACCAGTAGCTTCGATCACTAGATCTACACCCCATTCTGCCCAGGGCAGATTGAGGGGATTGCGATCGGAATAACATTTAATGGTTTTACCGTTAACAATTAAAGAATTATCATCGGCATCGATATTAGCGTTAAGTTTGCCTAACATCGAATCATATTTGAGCAGGTGAGCGTTACTCCGGGGATCGGATGTATCATTGATCCCCACTACCTCCAAGCCACTATTAGTCCGTCCTAACCAACATCTTAGGAAATTACGTCCAATCCGTCCGAAACCATTGATCGCTACTCTAATCACTGCTGCTTGCCCTCTACGTTTTAGTGCAATACATAAAAAAATAATTAATGTTCCCAATCATACCTTAAAGGTTGAACTTTGCGATCCCGATCGGAAATAATTTATTAGCTCACCATTCAGGAGACTCCGAGACTCCGAGACTCCGAGACTCCGAGACTCCGAGACTCCGAGATTATTTTTATTGATTCTCCCCACACCCCACACCCACACCCACACCCCACACCCCACACCCACACCCCAAAAAAAGGAATTGGGAGAAAAAATTTTAATTCTGCGTCAAGGATTTTGCAAGGCAACTGGGCAACATTTGGGAATTCTGCTCAAATGCCCCTATCATGAAGTTGACTTTACTACCGATCGAGTTTAAAACTTATATAATCGTGGCTCTGAGGAGTGAAAACAGTGAAAAAAGTTAATTTTAACGGCCAACCTTTCCATTTTATCGGTATTGGCGGTATTGGGATGTCAGCCCTCGCTTATATCTTAGCCGAGCGCAATTTACCTGTGTCTGGCTCGGATTTACGTCCTACCCATATCACCCAACGGCTACAGGGAGCGGGAGCGCACATTTTCCACCGTCAAGAGGCAAATAATTTAGCTTTATTTCATTCTCCGGTCCCTCAAAACAGTAGCCAAACAGTTCCGCAAGTAATCTGCTCCACGGCGATTAATGACCATAACAAGGAATATCAAGCGGCCAGAGACTTAGGATACCCAATTTTTCACCGTAGCGACGTTTTAGCGGCTTTAATCGCTGATTACGACAGTATCGCCGTCGCCGGCACCCACGGAAAAACCACCACTAGCAGCCTAATCGGTTACGTTTTGTTAGAAGCGGGATTAGACCCCACGATCATTGTCGGTGGTGAGGTGGACGCTTGGGAAGGTAACGCTCGTCTTGGTCAAGGGCGTTTTTTAGTGGCAGAGGCCGATGAGTCCGATGGTTCCCTAACCAAACACGCACCGAAAATCGGCGTAATCACTAATATTGAGCTAGATCACCCCGATCATTACCATAATTTAAGCGAAGTTATCGATACTTTCCATGAATTCGCCCATCAGTGCCAGATTTTAGTCGCTTGTTTAGATTGTGACACGATCGCCGAGCATTTCCGTCCGACGATTAGTTATAGTCTCGATCCCGAAAAAGGTGCGGATTACACCGTCAGCGAGATTATCTATGAACAGGGAATGATGAAAGCTTCCGTCTGGGAAAAGGGTAGTTATTTGGGACAAATGGAAGTGAAAATCCCCGGGCAACATAATATTAGTAATGCTTTGGCAGTGGTTGCCATCGGACGTTATCTCGGTTTAGAATTTGCCGTTATTGCCGATGCGATCGCTACTTTTGCCGGGGCAAAACGCCGTTTTGAACACAAGGGAGAGGCAAACGGCATTACTTTTATCGATGATTATGCCCACCATCCTAGCGAATTGTTAGCCACTTTAGCGGCGGCAAAATTGAAGGTAGAAGGCAAACAGTACCAACGTTCGATCGCCATTTTCCAACCCCATCGTTACAGTCGCACCACTGCCTTTTTGGAGGAATTCGGAGCCGCTTTTAGTTCCGCCGATGTGGTAGTCTTAACGGATATTTATAGTGCCGGGGAAGTGAATATCAATCACGTCACGGGGCAGCAAGTGGTCGAACAGGTGAGAAAACACCATAAAAATGCCTACTATCACCCCGAATTGAGTTCTTTAGGTCAATTCCTGCTAGAAATTCTCCAACCAGGGGATCTAGCTCTGTTCCTCGGCGCTGGCAATCTCAATCAAGTTATCCCCGAAATGCTCTCTCTTTACCGCGAACAATTAGCAGTTAGAGTATAGGAGCTAGGGAATGGGGAAATGGGGAGATAGGGAGATAGGGAAATTTCAGCTAAATTCCCCACTACCCCAAAACCCTAAAACCCCAACCCTCAACACCCAAAACCCAAAACCCTAAAACCCCAACCCCCAACCCCTAAAACCCTATGATTAAAACCTCTGTTTCTCTAGCTGAGTTCACTTCCTACCGGGTGGGGGGAAGAGCGCAATGGTATGCCGAACCAGTTAATCTAGAGGAATTAAGAGAATTGTTCGCTTGGGTGCGATCGCAAGATTTACCCTTGACTGTTTTGGGGGCTGGTTCAAATTTACTAATCAGCGATCGAGGTTTACCCGGACTTGTCCTCAATACTCGCCATCTGCGATCGAGTTGTTTTGATGCCGAAACTGCTACGATTACAGCAGCGGCGGGGGAACCCCTGCCAAAAATAGCTTGGAGAGCGGCAAAAAGGGGCTGGAAGGGCTTAGAATGGGCGGTGGGTATCCCCGGTACGGTGGGGGGTGCTGTGGTGATGAATGCGGGCGCACATACCTCCTGTGTGGCGGATCGATTAGTGCGGGCGCTGGTATTAAATCCCGATGGTCAGTTAGAAACTTTAAGCAAAGAAGATTTAAATTATAGTTATCGCAGTTCTTCTCTGCAAGGGGATCAACGTTTAGTTGTCGAAGCCACATTTCAGTTAGAAGCTACCGATAATTGTGAGGAAATAATGGCAATTACTACCCATAATTTACGCCATCGCAAAAATACCCAACCCTATGATCGTCCTAGTTGTGGTAGTGTTTTCCGCAATCCTAAACCGCAATTTGCCGGGGCTTTAATTGAGGAAATGGGATTAAAAGGTTATCAAATTGGTGGGGCGCAAGTATCAGAATTACACGCTAATTTTATCCTGAATATTGGTTCAGCAAAAGCCTCGGATATTCTGCGTTTAATTCGCCATGTGCAGGAACAAGTGTTCGATCGCTGGTCCCTCTGGTTAGAACCAGAGGTGAAAGTTTTAGGGGAATTTGACGGGATTTAACTATTTTTCTCGATAACGGTTGAACTCAGCCACGATGGGCTGGAGTGCGACGGCAAATATTTTTATAATCCTCTAGCATGGTGCGTTCCCCAAAAATCTATTGGTGGAGCAGTTGCATTAGGGAACGCACCCTACGGCTAACTATTTTTAATATATCTCGTGGGTGGTGCGTTACATTTAATTAACGCACCCTACGCGATCGCCGATCGCACTGATAGCCGTTTGACTTTGATATTGCCAATTGTCTGCTCTGCTTGCCATAGATCGTATTGCATTTGCTGATTGAGCCAACTTTCAGGAGATGTATCGAAAGCTTTCCCTAAGCGAATTGCCATTTCGGGGCTAATACCTGCCCTACCATTTAAGATGGCAGACAGGGTTTTTCGACTTACACCCAATGCTTCAGCAGCCTCAGTCACAGTCAGATTTAAAGGTTCGAGACAAAGTTCTTTAAGAACTTCACCAGGATGTGGTGGATTATGCATTTTCATCAGTGGTAGTCCTCAAGATCGACATCACAAGCATCAACACCGTCAAAGGTGAAAGTGATCCGCCAGTTTCCAGATACTCTCACCGTCCAGGTTCCTTTACGTTGCCCTGCCAGTTCATGAAGTACCAATCCGGGTAAGTTCATGTCTTGCGGTGAAGTTGCAGCACTGAGACGAGCCAGAATCAGCCGAATTCGTTGGGCATGATTTGCCTGAATGCCTCGGGTGGTTCCCGACTCAAAGAACCGCTCTAGTCCTCGATGCTTGAAACTGACTATCATCCATTAAGTGTAACCCATAACGTTACTGGTTACAACCCAACGATAAAAAAATAACGCCTACTATTTTTAATATATCTCGTGGGTGGTGCGTTACGACTACTGGACTATTGATTATACGGAAACTTTCCGTATATCACGCCCAAAAGCGTGTTATCCAGATTAGCCTACTGCTAGTGGAGCGGTAGGAGCCACATTAGGGAACGCACCCTACAAGATTGCGATCGCTATGTTTTTCTTTTCGCCAACTCAGCCATACATGATCAGCTACCACTCTGGGCAAAATGATCGAGCAATTCGCGGTGCAGAAAACGGTAACGCCCACCAACACGCAACAGCAAACGCCTCTCGACGCAGTAGTTGAGGAAGCGGGCAAAATTCCAGGGGATAGTGCCACTTTTCCAAAGAAAAAAACGCAAGCAAAGGTGCTGTATACAAGCCATTCCGCCATAAGGTAATCCATAGGCTATGCCCCCAACCAATAGTCCTAAAAACATGGATTTTTCTAAACTAAGTCCGTAGATAAGTAATTTAAACATAGGAGCAAACAATATACCTGAAATAACCCCCGATATTAGGGCATTTTTAATTGATTTCCAAATTCCTTGATTAGGAATAAATTTTTTTTCAACTTCTGTACTACTTAACCCCCAAAATATCCGATCTGTTAGATAGAATATCACAGCAAATGCACAAAAAAACAAAAACAATATTGCTAAAGTCAAAATCACAATTAAAATTAATGCGTATCCTTCCCAAACTGAAGCTGAAAGTATTGATAATATTACTATTACTAAGAAGATTATTAATACGATGATCCAGAAAAAGAAAAAAATGTCAAAATTATTATAATTAAAATTATTGTCTAAACACATAATTAATGTGAATTCATCAACTTTTCCTAACCAAGCTAATTTTTCAGACAATTTAATATTGCCCGTCCAACCATTTTTTAAGCCTATAACTATTCCGATAATTAGACCAAGAATTACTCCTATCCAAGCTCCACCATATATTCCAATGATTGTAGGCAAAAGCAATTCCCCTATTTTACTTTGTCTGCTACCTTCAACAATAATTTCAGCAAAAAGTGAACTAACGCTCAATAATCCGCCAAATAAACCTCCTAGAAATCCTATACTGAGGCAGCCACGCAAGCCATAGCTCACTGCCAACAAAGCTGTAATTGTCAGTAAATTAATAAATCTGAATATGAAAAAATTAATACCTGGATTTAGCCACGAAAATTGTATTTTTTCAATCAGTAAATCCACCGTATTGTTAGCCTGTAATTGCCGTGCTATCCAGCTTAGACTGCTGATAGTTTCCTGTAGCTTGGGTTCCGTTTCTACCGTTTTATAAGCCCATTCACGCTTTTCTATTACTTTATGGCGATCCTGGGATCGTCTATCAAAAGATAACTGACGTTCAATATACTTCTCTAATAGGTATTTTTTGCTGCTAATAGGTTCATTTATATCGTACACATCGGCGGTCAACCTAACGAATAGAGGCACTCGCAATAAGCCAGGATCGCCCTCTGGAGTCGTTTCTAGAAGGGCTTGTAACGCAGGATTCGTCTGCATGGCTGACCACAATTCCGAGCGGTGGATACTGTGAAGATAAGCCTCAATTTGCCCATCAGATAAAGGCTGGAGACACACCGCACCTCTGAGGTTATGAAGCTTGATATTTACTGTTTCAAATTCCTTTACCCGACAGCAAACCACCATTTGGGAATATTTCTTCGCAAACTCATTCAGCTTGTCAGTGCATTTTTTCTGTCTTTCTAACCCTAATTCATCTAAACCATCCAACAGAGGCAATAATATCTGTCTCTCTAACCATTTTTCATAGATTTTGCTTTTTCGGTTGCCCCCATGCAAATCATACAATTGTTCAATCAGCCAATTGTGAATGCTTTGCTTATCATCGCGCCAAGTAGAAAGTTCAAACAAAACTGGAATCACAGTTTTCGGCTGCGCTAACGCACCACAAACCAACTGTTCAGCTAAACTCAACAACGCCGTCGTTTTCCCCGATCCCGGCGCACCTAAAATCAGCAGTTTCCCGCCAATATCATCCCTCCCAAAAGTTTCAATTAGCATTTTATTGGGATCGAGAATGCCGCAATCTTCCCCATCAATTTGCAACCTGCGATCTGCTTCCAAGGGCGATCGATTTACCCAGGATGGCTGTTCTGCGATTGCCACATCCATAAAAATGCGATCGCGCCCCAAAGTATCAGTCAAACGCTGGCGAATTTCCGGCAACTGTTTCTTTTCTAGTAACAGCTTGCCCCAATCCCAATCTACTTGGCTTGACTCTGAGATGCCAAACAAGCGCAGAAAAGTATTTTCAATGATGACTTGGTTATCATGGCTATTGAGAAAGCTGACAGCATCCCGTCCAGCTTGTACCTGCTGAACCGAACTATTGGTGATCCTACTATGGTCAATATTCTGATCCTGGGAAGCCATTACTCGTACCTCATAAAACGTTCTATAGCCCGATAAATTTCGCCGCTACACCCAGCCAAGGTGCGATCGCATTAAAAACCTCCTGTCCAGTTTGCCACAGGCTTTTTCCCGCCTCTGTGGTTTCTTTTACCGTTTTCAGCGTCTCATTGACCTGTTTTAGATTTTGTCCAACTAAATCCTTGCTCCCCTCTTCCTTTGCTGCTTCGCGCTTGGCAGGGCGCAGATAATCGAGGAGTTCATCTTTCTGTTCTTGAGTCAGGGCTGAGGCTTTCACTGCTGTTTCCAAATTCTCCAACTGCTTAACCACCTCTGTATTGGTGATTTCCTGTTGGGTTTTCAGATTTCCTGATTGAATTTGCTGGAGATCGCGCCCCGCTTGAGCTTGTTGAACGACACCGCTATTGACGGTTACACCGCTCATACTTTGCGATTGGCTCGGTTGTTTCGGTTGTTTCTTGCCAAACATAATATTTTTTACCAAGAAGATTTATTCCTATATTAATCTGTGAAGTCATACTAAATCCCTTGAGTAACGCACAGAAAACGGGTTTCTCCAAGAAACCCGTTTTCTACTCATGCAAAAGCAATTTTGTAGGGTGCGTTAGGCGGTGATAAGCTTGGAATGAAAAAACAAAATTAGTAATCCGCCGTAACGCACCAGTTAAGTATTATCTACTCATGCAAAAGCAATTTTGTAGGGTGCGTTAGGCGGTGATAAGCTTGGAATGAAAAAACAAAATTAGTAATCCGCCGTAACGCACCAGTTAAGTATTATCAAAGTTCTCATCAACCAGAAGCTTAATCATGCTTGCCGCGCTGCTTTACGCGCAAGAAAGCGATCTCGCAATCCCTGGGGGTCAAATCTCCCTTGATTGATTACCGGAATCTCCTGTGCTTGCTGTTGTCGCTGTTGCAAGTAGGATTCTACTTCCGATTGGTGCTTGAGGTAAAAAGCGATCGTGGCGTAAACGTCAGCTAGGTTTAGTGATGGGTAACGATTAACGATTTCCGCTGCCGTCGCACCCTGATGAAATAAGGTCATAAGCATTTTCGTCGCCGTGGCTAAGATTTTATTGTCTAGTACAGGCCCGCTATTATGGCACGATCGATTTAACTTGACTAGGAATGGATAAAGGCAAATAATCAATTAATCGATCGAGATCAAGACTCAATGTCTGATAACTTGTTATTGGTGGGGTAGGGAATCACCTAAGTCACCCTGTTGAATTATTGATTGTCATTAAAAATGTTTAAGCGATCGCTTTTCTTGCCCCTGTTAATTTTATCCCTTAGTTGTACGCTGCTTTTTAGTGCTTGTCGTCAACAAACAGCTAATAATCCCCCAGCAACGACCAATAATAATTCAGAAACTTTAAAACTTTTATATTGGCAAGCACCGACGATTTTAAATCCCCATCTCTCCACGGGATTCAAAGACTCAGAAGCGAGTCGCATTACCTTAGAACCTTTGGCTAGTTTCGATGAAAAAGGGGAATTAGTTCCTTTTTTAGCGGCAGAAATTCCTACTATTGAAAATGGGGGAGTTGCCCGGGATGGTAAATCGGTGACATGGAAGCTAAAAAAAGATATTAAATGGTCAGATGGTACTCCTTTTACTGCCAAAGATGTCATCGCTACCTATAATTTTATTACCAATCCGAAAACCGGTTCTACTAGCGCTGGCAATTATGAAATAGTTAAAACTGTGGAAGCGATCGATCCCCATACAGTTAAAATAACTTTTAAGCAAGTTAATCCCGCGTGGTCATTAGTTTTTGTGGGGACAGAAGGGATGATTTTACCAGCACATCTCTATGAAAAGTATAGCAATGAAACGGCACGCCAGGCCCCTGCTAATTTATTACCGGTGGGAACTGGCCCCTATAAAGTGGTAGAATTTAAACCGGGAGATACGGCAGTTTATGAACCAAATTCTTTCTTTCGAGAAGCGGATAAATTAGGTTTTCAAAGAATAGAATTAAAAGGAGGAGGTGATGCCACTTCTGCGGCACGAGCGGTTTTACAGACACAGGAGGCGGATTATGCCTATAATTTGCAAGTAGAGGCTAAGGTTTTAAGTGATTTAGAAAAAGCGGGTCGGGGTCAGTTAATATCTAGTTTCGGTTCTTTGATTGAACGAGTTTTATTTAATCTGAGTGATCCTAATCAAGTTACTCCTGAAGGTGAGAGGTCTAGTATTAAGTTTCCCCATCCTTTTTTAAGTGATGTGAAAGTAAGAGAAGCTTTATCTTTAGCCGTTGATAGAGATACTATTGCCACGCAACTTTATGGTATTACTGGGAAAACAACTCCTAATTTTATTGTGATGCCATCGGAATATAATTCTCCCAATACTAGCTATGAATTTAATCTAGAAAAGGCTAAGAAATTACTAGATGATGCGGGATGGAAAGATAGTAATGGTGATGGTACTAGGGATAAAAATGGGGTAGAAATGAAAGTAGTTTTTCAAACTACTGTCAATCCTCTCCGTCAGAAAACCCAAGAAATTATCAAACAAAGTTTACAAGCGATCGGGGTAGGAGTAGAATTAAAAACTGTTGATGCCAGTATTTTCTTTTCTAGCGATCCTGCTAACGATGACACGGTAGAAAAGTTTTATGCTGACCTACAAATGTACACTACCGGTAATAATAGTCCCGATCCGAAAGCCTATTTTAAAACCTTTACCTGTAGCGAAATTCCCCAAAAAGCTGATGGTTGGGCCGGGGATAATTATGCTCGTTATTGTAATCCTGAATACGATAAATTATGGCAAGCTTTTACTCAAGAATTAAACCCAGAAAAACGGCGAGAAATAGTGATTAAAATGAATGATATGTTAATTAATGATTTTGTGATTATTCCCCTAGTTCATCGTGCCGATGTGGTGGCAATTAGCAATAGTTTGTCGGGGTTTAAATTAACTCCCTGGGATAGAAATACTTGGAACATCAAAGACTGGAAGCGTAGTAAATAAATGCTCAAATATTTTCTGATAAGATTATTATTTTCGATTCCCACTCTTTTAGCTATTAGTATGGTGGTTTTTGGCATTTTGGCCCTAGCGCCGGGGGATCCGATGGGGGAATTTGCAGCTAATCCCGCTATCACCGAAGCGGTGCGAGAAAATATTCGCAAAAGTCTCGGATTAGATCAACCGCTTCCCGTGCGTTATGTCAAGTGGTTGTTAGCATTTCTTCAAGGAGATATGGGCTATTCTTTCACCAGTCGCAGCCCGGTTTTTACCCTCATTTGGCAGCGTTTACCCACAACTCTCTGGATTGTCGGTATTGCCTATATTTTCGGGGTTTTAATTGCTTTTCCTTTAGGCGTAATTTCAGCAGTCAAGCGCTATTCTTGGTTAGACAAAATCATCTCTACTTTTTCCCTGCTGGGCTTTTCTTTACCCACCTTTGTAACGGGATTATTATTAATAATTATCTTTAGTGTGCAGTTAAACTGGCTACCATCTTTTTATAACAGTACCCTAAAAATCAGTGATTTTAATAGTTTGATCGAGCAGGTTAAACAGTCAATTATGCCCGTAACCGTATTAAGCTTATATCAAGGGGCGATGTTGATGCGTTTCGTGCGTTCTTCCGTAACCGAAGAAATTCACCAAGAGTACGTTAAAACTGCCTTAGCCAAGGGACTAACTAATTTTTCTGTCCTCACTAAGCATATAGTTCGCAATGCTTTAATTCCCGTTGTCACCCTGATTGCTCTCGATATTCCCTCAATTTTTACCGGTGCTTTAGTCACAGAACAAGTGTTTCGTGTGCCGGGTATCGGTGCTTTATTAATTGATTCTATTTCCCGCAGTGATACCCCCGTAGTGATGGCGATTACCTTTATCTATGGGATTTTAATTGTTATCTTTAACTTAATTGCCGATTTAACCTATAGTTGGCTCGATCCGCGAGTCAGATATTAACTATGAACATCACAAAATCCTTACACACGGCGATTTTAGTCACCGATCTAGAAAAAGCCGTTAACTTTTACGAAAATGTTCTAGGATTGACTAGAATCGATCGCCCTTTTCCCTACGATGGGGTTTGGTATCAAGTGGGAGATTATCAAATTCATTTAATTGTCGATACCAATTACCAAAACTACCGTCCCAATCCCGAAAAATGGGGACGCAATCCTCATATTGCCTTCGCTATTGATGACGTGGCAGCCGTGGGTAACTATCTAGAAAGTCAAGGTTATACAATTCAAATGAGTGCCTCAGGCAGAAAGGCATTATTTGTCAGTGATCCCGATGGTAATATCCTAGAAATGAGCCAAATTTAGCCTTAATTAGCTAGACACAATTAATTACACATATCTAACTACCCCTTGCCTCTTGCCTTTTGCCTTTTGCCTATCCTAACCAAGAAGTTAATTTTGTTCTATTGCTTAAAAATTCTCGAATATGTTAGACCAATTACAGACTCAACTCTATCACCTTGAACAATACGCCGATCGCTTAGTGACTTCCCAACTAACTCACCTTAGTTTTGTCAGTATTGCCGTGATTTTTCTAGCCGGTTTACTCACCAGTCTTACCCCCTGTATGCTGTCGATGTTGCCGATTACCGTCGCTTATATCGGGGGTTACGAAAATCAAGGTCGTTTAGCGGCTTTTTGGCAGTCCACATGGTTTTCCCTGGGATTAGCTACCACCTTAGCGGGATTGGGACTAATTGCCGCTACTTTAGGAAAAGTCTATGGACAGGTGGGGATCGGTTTACCAATTATCGTCAGTGCGATCGCTATTTTGATGGGGTTAAACCTCTTGGAATTATTACCCCTGCGCTTCCCCTCCCTTGGCGCTACCGATTGGATTACCGGCGATTTTCCTCCGATTTTGCGGTCCTATCTTCTCGGTTTAACATTTGGTTTAATCGCCTCTCCTTGTAGTACACCTGTTCTGGCAACTCTATTGGCATGGGTGGCAAATACGGGGGATTTAAGCTTAGGAGGGGGATTATTGTTATCCTACACTGCTGGCTATGTTTTACCCTTAATTATCGTCGGTTCTTTTACTGCCTCACTGAAAAGCTTTCTTTCCCTACGTCAATGGTCCGGGTGGATTAATCCTGTCAGTGGGGTTTTATTAATCGGTTTTGGAGTTTTTTCTTTATTATCCCGTCTGCTGTGATGGTGGAGAGTTATGATAGATAATTGGCTAGAATTGCAAAACTTTTAACTATGACTATATCGGAAACTTCCTCAAATTTAAAGAATACACCGCCTCAATGGGGACGTAAATTTATCCAGACTATTGCCGATCTGCGATTAGCAATTATCCTCTTACTTTTAATCGCTATTTTTAGCATTTCTGGAACGGTAATTGAACAGGGACAATCTCTATCTTTCTACCAAGCTAATTATCCTGAAAAACCCGCTTTATTTGGCTTTCTGACTTGGAAAGTTTTATTACTAATGGGATTAAATCATGTTTATAGTACCTGGTGGTATCTATCATTATTAATTCTCTTCGGTTCCAGTTTAACCGCTTGCACCTTCCGACGACAATTTCCCGCTTTAAAAGCGGCCAGAAAATGGCAATTTTATCAACAATCTCGCCAATTTCAAAAACTAGCTTTAAGTGCTGAATTAGAAACCGGTTCCCTAGAATCCCTCACCCCCTTGTTAGAAAAAAAAGGCTACAAAGTTTTTCTAGAAAATAACAGTCTTTATGCTCGTAAAGGTCTGATTGGTAAAATCGGTCCGATTATCGTTCATGCAGCCATGTTAATTATTTTAGCAGGAGCGATCTGGGGAGCGTTAACGGGGTTTTTCGCTCAAGAAATGGTAGCTAGTGGCGATAGTTTTCAGGTGAAAAATATTATTGAAGCTGGACCCTTATCTAAAAATTCTCTCCCTAAGGATTGGGGGATTAAAGTTAATCGTTTTTGGATTGATTATAGTCCTAAAGGTGATATAGAACAATTTTATTCTGATCTGTCGGTGATCGATAATCAAGGACAGCAGATCGATCGCAAAACTATTCAAGTTAACCAACCTTTGCACCATAAAGGGGTGACTTTTTATCAAACCAGTTGGGGAATTGCTGGGGTAAAAGTACAGGTGAATAATAGTCCGATCCTACAGCTACCGATGGCTAGTTTAGACACCAAAGGTAATGGACAAATCTGGGGAACTTGGATTCCGACTAAAACCGATCTTAGTGAGGGAGTTTCTCTTTTAACCAGAGATCTACAAGGTACGGTAATTGTCTATGATGCTAAGGGAGATTTAACCTCTGCTGTACGAGAAGGAATGACGATTCCTATCAATGGAGTTAATCTAAAAATAGTCGAATTAGTGGGAAGTACAGGTTTACAAATTAAGGCAGATCCGGGAGTCCCGATCGTCTATTTAGGTTTTGGTTTATTGATGATGGGAGTGGTAATGAGTTACTTTTCCCATTCCCAAATTTGGGCTTTACAATCGGGTGATCGCTTTTATATTGGTGGTAAAACTAATCGCGCTCAAGTCAGTTTTGAACGGGAAATAATTGATACCATCGAAAGGCTAAAGTTAAAGTAGAATTGACGTTAATCTGGTGTCGTTTCCCGATCAGTAGGTAGGTGTTAAAAATTTTCTGATCCCCCCACCTATCGGCACCCCCCTTATCAAGGGGGGCAGGGGGGATCAGAGGCAAAATCTATCTTATATTTAATTAGAATCACTTACTTAAAAAGTTCTGTTTATCTATCTTTTGCCTTTTGCCTACCCTAACCAAGAACTTAATTTTGTTCAATCACTTATATGCCAGAATTGCCAGAAGTAGAAACGGTACGTCGCGGGTTAAATCAAGTTACCCAGGGCAAAAAAATTATCGGTGGGGAAGTATTATTACAGCGTACCCTAGCCTATCCTAATTGCGAGGCAACTTTTCTGCAAGGAATTGCTCAGACCACGATTACTAATTGGCAGCGCCGGGGCAAATATCTCCTCGCCAATTTAGATAATGGTAGCAGTATCGGGGTTCATCTGCGTATGACCGGACAATTGCTCTGGGTAAAAGATACCACTCCCCTGCCGATTCATACGCGCTTACGCTTCTTTTTTGCCAATCAGCAAGAATTGCGCTTCGTCGATACCCGCACTTTCGGGAAAATTTGGTGGATTGCCGCCGATAAAACCCCAGAAAGCGTGATTACTGGTCTGAAAAAACTGGGACTAGAACCCTTTGATCGCAATTTTACCGCCGATTACCTCTATAGTCACTGTCAAAAAAGTCGTCGTCCGATTAAAACTTTTCTCCTCGATCAAAATGTAGTCGCAGGAATTGGCAATATCTACGCAGATGAAGTTCTTTTTAAAAGTGGCATCCATCCCCAAACTGCCGCTAATCTCTTGAAAATTGAGCAAATAGACTTATTGACAAAAAACATTATTTCTGTATTGGAAACGGCGATCACTGAAGGCGGAACCAGTTTTAGCGATTTTCTCCACGTTACGGGAGTTAATGGCAATTATGGGGCGATGGCCTGGGTTTACGGTCGTAATGGCGAAAATTGTCGCCTTTGCGGTGCAACTATTGCCAGAATTAAATTAAGTGGGCGCTCGGCTCATTTTTGTCCCCAGTGTCAAGTCTCAAGGGGAGAAGGGAGAAAAAGCTGATCACTGATTAGGGGCTGTGGCTTCAATTTTGTTATTTTCGTCGGCTAGGGTCTGAATCTCCTGTCTGTAAGCAAAAGGAGCGCGACTGAGAGCATCTTGAAAGAGGGGTTGAGCCTCTTGATTTTTGCCCTGTTCTTTCAGTACGATCGCCGCCGCCAAAATCGGTCGGAAATCGTTAACATCCATCTGTTGAGCTTGTTTATAGGCGTTTAAAGCTTCCGGATAATTTTGCTGCTCGAAATAGATTTTGCCTAAAAGTAACTGAACGGAAACGATATCGATTAAACTAGCAGGATTATTGGGATCGGCAGCAGCTTTTAAAGCGCGATCAAGCGTATCTTTGACCAGACTAATCGCCTCGATCGGGCGGTTTTGGCTAAGAAATAAATTAGTTAATCCAGTTAAGGCCCGCAGCTCTTGGGGATGGGAGGCTAAAAGAGCGCGATAACTGGCTGTGGCTCCTGGATAGTCCTCTATTTGCTGTTTCGCTTCCGCCAAAAGTAGTAGATAATCGGATTGTTGGGGGTTAAGTTGCGCTAATTTTTCTAAAGGTTCGATCGCTTGCCTTAAATCGCCCTGCTGTAAGCGAGTATCTAATAATCCCCGCAAAGCCGTCTGATTATCGGGTTCGCGCTCTAAAACCATCTGATAACCCAGTGCTTGACTGGCTAATTCCTCTTGTTTGACTGCGGACAGATGACTCTGGCCCGAGTGCCGCTCACTCTGGAGAATAGAAGTCAATAGCGGCATCATCGAGAAAGACAGCAAGGCAAATAACATCAGCACGAGACCGATGGACAGCCAACGACGGTGAGAGAGAGAAGCTTTCATAGACTGGGGTGCGAGGGGACAGACAAGAAAATGTTATGGAAATCTGGAGATTTGATGAGGGGATCGATCGAATTGGCCGCTCTTTATTAAGTACAATGGGCAAACGGTCAAGACTCAAAAGGGTTTTGACTGGGTTGACAGTCAAAAGATCATGGTTCTTAATATATTAGATGCCAGTAGAGTCGCCCTAGAGGGTTATTGTAACCCCCCAGATCGCGCTTTTGACTTGCTTGATTACTAATTTACTATGTGTCTCCGCCGCTAGGAGTGTGATATGAATCGTCCTGGGAATCGGTTTACCGAATCACCGAAAACCCCCCCGACCCCTGAAGTGGAAATTCAGGAAGTCCCCCTTGAATCCCCCCATACCGAGGCTGATTTAGCCGTAGAGTCAGCCACCCCCGAAGAAGTCAAACGTCAACAACCGATCCCCCCTCCCAGTCATCTGCGGCAGTATCGGGCGATCGGTCTCGTCTATGGCCATTATCAGCGATCGGAGGAACAATTAACTAAAGGCAATATTTTAACTGCCGATGGTACTCTGATCGATTCTGTGATTCTCGGTCGGGTGATCAGTTTGGTTAAAAATCATCTCGATCTGGAAAAACCCCATCTTTGGGTGGTTTATCCGCGCACCCGTCAGGAAAATGATGCCCTTCATGTTCAGATTGTCGGTGTTTGGGAACCAGAAACCCTGAAAAAGGAGGATGATCAGGAGATAGAGCCTCTCCTCGCTTCTACCCCGGGTTATTTCTCGATTCGAGGCGAAGTCATCTTTACCGAACGGGAAAATCAAGCGGTAGTGGTCAAAATCCGACAAATGCCCAAAACTGAAGCGGACAAACCCAAGTTTTTTAAACTAAAATTGCGCGGCACTTTACCTGGTAAACCGATCAGTCGTTTTTGGGATTTTCAGGTACAACTTAAAGGAGATGCCTTAACCATTTTGGAAGGTTTAGACCTCGGTTTTGCCAGCAAGAAAAAACCGATGGGTAAGGGAGGTTTTAAAAAGCCTTTTGATAAAAATCGTCATCTTTCGGGGGAAGAAGAAAAACGACCTTTTACCCCCGGACAATCCCCTATCCCTCGGCCTTCCCGACCAAAACCCGTATCGGAAAACTAATTTTTTTCTAAGGATGGGTGAGAAACCCATCCCTAGTCTAGGACTTGGTTTTGGGAGCTATTTGATACTTAGTATTGGGAATATAAGCGCGAATGTTATAACTATAATCTGTTCCCAAAATCTCGGCGATAAAAACCGCTAACTGAGTGCCTAAAATCGCTTCATCGGCAGAACTAAAAGATTTATAATCTTCTATTAACCATTCTTGACCACCATTCACTAAAGTACATCTAAATGTACCAAGAGATTCGGCGATTTCTGTATGTTCTGTATAGTTTCTCGTTCTTACTTCCCCCCTACTATCTGCCCTCAAACATAATTGATTAAGTTCTGCATAAAATTTGGCAGGAATTTTGTCTAAATCACCCCCTTTAGTCACCCAATGCACAAAAAGATGAAAAGACCAAGGAAGATTGAGGTAGAGTAGATAAAATAAACCCAGAATAATTGTTAAATATAAGGAGGAAGTCAGGAATTTATCATATTTCCTTTTTCGGGATCGATTTAAACGTTTAGCTAAATCTAACTTTGATCTTTTCATAAATTTTAATGAGTCAAAAGTAATTCGTAAAAAGTAAGATGTATAAAAAAATCCGGCGTTTTGCTCCGATTATCCTGTCTTTGAGTTTATTTATTCTAGCGGTCTGGGCAATTAGTCAAGAATTTAAACACTACACTTTTGCCCAACTCTTGGCTAGTTTGGATCATATTACCACAAGGGCTAAGCTAGAAGCTATTTTTTGGATGGCTTTGGGTTATTTGTCGATGACGGGTTATGATCGCCTAGGTTTTTATTATATCAATCATCCCTTAGCTTTAGGTACTATTATCCGCACTGCTTTTATCAGTTATGCTTTTGGTAATACCATTGGTTTGACCTTATTTTCTGGGACAGCAATCCGTTATCGTTTCTATACTCCTGCGGGGGTGGGGGTGGTGGATATTGCCAAAGTTATTACTTTTACCCATTTAAGCTTTTGGTTAGGAATGTTAGGGATTGGTGGTTTAAGTTTCCTCCTCGATCCCCAACGGATTCCTCAACTTTTAAAATTACCTTTTTTAACTACTAAACCTTTAGGAATAATTTTTTTATTGCTGGTTACGGGATATTTTTTCTTGACTATCACCTATAAAAAACCAATAAGAATCGGCCAAGAAAATATCTATTTACCCTCTTGGACTCTTTCCCTAGCTTTGATTTTGGTGACTTTTATCGATTGGATATTAGCCGCTAGAGTTCTCTATCTTCTTCTGCCGGGCAGCTACAATACTTCGTTTTTAGGATTTTTCGGTCTCTATGTATTTGCCATGACGGCAGGGGTATTAAGCAATGTGCCGGGGGGAATAGGGGTTTTTGAGTTTATCGTGCTGAGATTACGCCCCGAATATGTATCTAATGCCGAGCTTTTAGGCTCTTTAATCGCCTATCGAGCTATTTATTATTTCCTGCCTTTAATTGTCGCTTTTGTCTGGTTATTGGGTTACGAAGCTCGCAGAAAATAGGGACCGCCAATTAGCTTAAACGGACAAAAAAGTCCCCATGCCGTCATAGCTGGGGAGCATCAATCTAGTAGGCTAAAGTTTCTAAAGTTTCCCGTAGATAGGAACAAATGCGAGCATCAGCATCGTCTCTATTTTTACCTGATTCTAGTTGTTCTTGCTGCCAACGCCGAAAACCGGAACTAGCGGCGATGGCTTGTTTTAAATGCTCCCAAGTGTGATGATCTTTGTGAAGTGGGGTGTCAGAAAATGTGGTAGAGTTGCCCATCTTTACCTCTGGTGGTAGGGTTGCACCTTTTAACATAACTTAAAAATGGCTGGAAATTCTGATAACTGGGACACAATTAGCCAGAAAAAGGTGTTGCCTAGCGGGAAAGCTGCGGGGATGCCAACACCTTTTTTGAGGAAATCTAGCGGATTTTTAGGAGATTTTGCTGGTTTCTGCCGCTTCTTCCACTTCCACTGCCTGATTTAAAGCGACGGGGGGAATGGGGATAGGAAATACCGACGGCAGCTTAGCGGCGGCATCTTCAGGAGGCTGCCCGGAGTGAAAACGACGGTAACTTAAAACACCGGCTACGGTGATTGCTCCTGTAGCGGCGGCAACCCCTAAAATAAGTTTGTTAGGATTGACATGGAAGGTGGTATTGCTGCCAAAAATGCTTTTACCTTTAGCGAAAGCACAAGCGGAGGCACTGCCAGCATCAAGAGTACCTAAAACAATACCACTGACGAGGGTGGCACTAACGGCGATGGAGGTGAAAAAAGTTTTCTTCATAATTGCCTTGCGGATAGGTTGTCAATAGCGATTATCCTTGCATTATAGATATCTCCATCACAATTGTCTATTTTATTTCCGTTGGTGACATTGGGATAATTTTGTTTAAGAATCATGAATTATCAATATCGTGTCGGGGGTAGTCTTGCCTATAACCATCCTACCTATATCGAGAGAAATGCCGATCGAGAACTGTTAACGGCGTTAAAAAATGGTCAATTTTGCTACGTTTTTAACTGTCGTCAGATGGGTAAATCCAGTTTAAGGGTACGAGTGACTCATATCTTACAGCAATTAGGCATGGATTGCGCGTCCGTAGATATAACCAGCATTGGTAGTAATGATAATTTATCCCAATGGTATAACGGGGTGATTACCCGTTTGTTTTTAGGATTTAATCTGACGGGAAAAATTAATCTTAAATCCTGGTTGCGCGATCGAGAGGATTTACCTCCCGTGCAGCGTTTGGGACAATTTATCGAGGAAGTTTTATTAGTTTATTGTCGGGGAGAGAAAATATATATTTTTATCGACGAGATCGATAAAATTCTCAGTTTACAGTTTTCTCTAGATGACTTTTTTTCCCTGATTCGTTATTGTTATAACCAAAGAGCGGAAAATGCCCAGTATGAAAGAATTACTTTCGCTTTATTCGGTGTTGCTACCCCAGCAGATTTAATTCGCGAAAAGACCCAAACATCTTTTAATATCGGCCAAGCGATCGAATTAACGGGATTTAATCTGGCAGAAATTGCTCCTCTAGCTGCGGGATTATCCAGTCAAAGTAATTATCAACCCGACTGCTTAGAAAAAATTATTTTTTGGACGGGAGGACAGCCATTTTTAACCCAGAAAATCTGTCAGCTATTGCTGGAAAGTAATTTAGATATTGAGACGCTGATCAAAGAGAGAATTATTAATAATTGGGAATCTCATGATGAACCAGTTCATCTGCGAACTATTGCCGATCGCTTGTTAAGAAATCAAGACAAAGCGGGTCGTTTGTTAGGCATCTATCAACAAATTTTAGAAAAAGGTGCAATCCTGTGCGATGATAGTCCAGAACAAGGGGAATTAAGGTTATCGGGATTAGTGGTAAAAAAGGATAATCAATTAGTAGTTTATAATCCTATTTATCGAGAAATATTTAATCTCAATTGGGTGGAAAAACAATTAGAGCAATTGCGTCCCTACTCAGAAGCACTTGCCGCCTGGCAACAGTCTAATTATACCGATGAATCGCGGCTTTTACGCGGAAAAGCTTTAAATAATGCCCTCGATTGGTCTCAGGGGAAAAGCTTAAGTAATCTTGATTATCAGTTTTTAACTGCTAGTCAAAATCTCGATAAAAGAGAGGCAGAAATTAGCCTAGAAACTCAGAAGCAAGCTAATAAAATTCTAGCAATCGCTCACCAAAAAGCCACCAAAAGAATTCAAATTGGCTCGGTAATTTTAATTGCTTCTCTTTTGGGTTCTCTCTTAGCCTTTATTCAGGTAAAACAAGCATGGAAGCAAGTAGAAAGCGCTCAATTAGGTATTCAATTACAGCGCAATGGTGATAGTTATTGGCAACAATTTCAATTTGAACAATTAGAATCTTTAATTGCATCCATGCAAGCAGTCAATAGTTTAAAAAATATCGTTACTGATGACCAAACCTTGAGTAAATATCCTGCTACCAGTCCAATTATTACCCTGCAACAAATTTTAGATCGCATTCAAGAAAAAAACCAACTGCAAGGACACCGGGGGACTATTTATAGTGTTAGTATTAGTCCTGATCGTCAAAAAATTGCCACTGCTTCTCAAGATGGAACGGTAAAAATTTGGAATCAAAAAGGTGAGAATATTCAAACTTTGACAGGTCATCAAGGAGCAGTTTATAGTGTTAGTTTTAGTCCCGATGGTCAAAAAATCGCCACTGCTTCCGAAGATAAAACCGCCAAAATTTGGAACTTGCAAGGGCAAAATTTAGTCACCTATCCTGACCATCAAGAATCAGTTTATAGTGTTAGTTTTAGTCCCGATGGTCAAAAAATTGTCACCACTTCCAGGGATAAAACCGCTAGATTATGGAATTTATCAGGTCAAACTTTACAGGTATTTAAGGGACATAAAAGATCGATAGATGCAGCTAGTTTTAGTCCCGATGGTCAAAAAATTGCCACCGCTTCCCGGGATGGTACGATTAAAATCTGGGATTTATCAGGTAAAATTATCTTGAGTTTAGGTCAAGAAAATATTGAGACTTTTTATAGTGTTAATTTTAGTCCCGACGGTCAAAAAATTGCCGGGGCAGCGGCCGATAAAACTGCTAAAATCTGGGATTTACAGGGAAATTTAATAGCTACTTTCCGGGGACATCAAGATTTTGTCAACAGTGTTAATTTTAGTCCTGATGGACAGTTTATAATTACTGCATCTAGTGACGGTAGTGCTAAAATTTGGGGAATGCAAGGGGAAGAAATAACTACTCTTAGAGGACATCAAGAATCAGTTTTTACTGCTGTATTTAGTCAAGATGGAAAAGAGGTGGTAACTGGATCGAGTGATGAAACGGCTAAAATTTGGCAGCTGAACAATTTAAATAAAACTAGGGTCGATAATACCAGTGTTAGCATTAATTCCCAGGGCAGTATTATCGCTATTGCTAACAAAGATGGTCAAATTACTTTACTCAATTCCCAGGGAAAAAAAATTAGAGAATTTACCACAAAAATGCGCTCAATCTATAGTATAGCTTTTCATCCCGATAGTAATCAGATAGCGATTACAGGAAGAAGTGGAAAAGTACAAATCTGGAGCAAAAAAGGAACAATGCTTCAAGAATTTACCGCTAGTCAAGTACCGATTTATAGTCTTGCTTTTAATGGAGAGGGAACAGCAATAATCACGGGAACAAGCGAGGGAAAAGTTCAATACTGGCATTTAAGCAATCATCGGACTAAATTGATTAATTCTTGGACAGCCGATGATAGTATTATCTATGATTTGGTGTTTTCTCCCGATGACCAAAAAATTGCTACCGCTACTCGGGGAAAGATTAAAATTTGGGATTTACAGGGCAATATTTTAAAGGAGATTAAAACCGATTCTTTTCCCGTTTATGGAGTTAGTTTTAGTCCCGATGGTGAAAAAATCGCTGCTATTTCAAGGGATGGTACAGCTAGACGCTGGGACATTGACGGAAATTTGCGCTCCGAGTTTAAAATAGAAGAAGATATCGTCTATGGGATCACTTTTAGTCCTGATGGTCAAGAAATTGTGATTATTTCTAGGGATGGTCAAAAGCATCGATGGCCCTTAGAAACAGAATATAATTATTTACAAAAATTGCTCGATCGAGGTTGTCTTTGGTTAGAAGATTATCTCGGGAATCGTCCCGAAAAACGAGAAGCTCTATCCCCCTGTACTAGGAAAATAAAACCATTCACATTTTAAAATTGGTTTGACTGGGTGGGGGCAAAGGTTAAATTAATTAGTTAATTTCTTGATCTCTTCGGTTTGTCTTATGAAACGAACAGGGTTATAAGGGATGAAACCCTTATAGAAACAGACATTACTGCGATTTTTGTCAATTGTTTGCAATCTGGAGCGAACTAATCAATTAAATCTCTTGCCAGATCAGGATTTAGTCGATTTATGTCTCCATATAGAATCATACCAAGTAAAGAAGAACCCAACATTTTTGATTTTAACGCTAGAATTTTATCTAATGACCTTTTGTCAACGAGAGAGTCTAGGTATAATCATTGTCTTTGTGTCTTTGCTACTCTAAAAATTTCTTGAGCTGTTGCTGAACCGACAAAACGCCAGTGCCAAGGTTCATAACTAACACCTTGGAAATTGTTTTTCGGAAATGATAGTTCAAAGCCATATTGAGCAGCGTGAACTTCTAGCCAGCGATAGGCTTCAGTAGAGTCGAATGTCAATTTGAGGAAAGTATTAGGACTTTTACCGTCACCAACATCGAGAGCATAGCCTGTATGATGTTCGCTGAAACCTGGAGGCGCACTCAGTTTAGAGGCTGCTTTCTTACTTCCTTGGCGTTGAATTTGTCGCTCAAACAGCTTTTTTTGATCGGCAACTGAGCGAAAGCCAGAAACAGGAATGATCTCAATTCCCTCTTGTTGAGCGGCTAATTGCATCTGTTTAAACATCTCTGCCGCTTCTCGATTTAGATATGCTTTACGTTCGTAGAAAATACCAATTTCCACTAAATCATTAGCATTTTCTTCGTATTTTATATGAAAAGGAATTTCAGTTTGGTTAGGGGGTGAAAGTACAGTGTAATTCTTGGGAGGTGGCGAAGATAGTGAATAGATATCATCAGCACCAGTAACCATGGGCGAAGGAACTGGCAAAGCTTTGGATGTATTTGCCAAAGGATAAGGTCGCTGTAAGGGAGGCGTTAGAGTATTTTTAGGGATAGGAGCAGGGGAAATTAGAGAAGTAGAAGAAACTGAAGGCGAGGTAGAAACTATCGCAGTGGTTGGCGGTTCAGCAGGCTGTTTAAACCCTAAATAAATCGATACACCCATTACAACAATTATAGGAATAATAAAATATCGAAAAGCTGAAATAAAAGATTTCATATTAGTTGTAGTAGATGAAAAAAAGTTCGATAGATATTTGTCACTGAAATTATGTCAACATGGTAGGGACACGACATTAGCAAGGTTCTGTAGGAAGTTATCAACATCACTAAAACGTTCAAGGACAAGCCGTTGACTTAACAATAATGGGATTTATAGTAGTAATTGACTCAAAGCGTTTCAATTCCTCATCAGTCAGTGGTGGATTGTCGGTATCTGATAAAGCATTCGCTTCAATTTCTTCCTCAGTCATAGCCTCGATTTGTGTCCAGTCTGTCTGAGTCTTTAAGGGTACAGTCGTGCCGTCAGAAAGTACAGTCACAACTTAACCGTCAGGTAAAATTCTTGTGGCCTTCATAGACTTTTCTCTCCTTTTTATTGGTTCTCCTTGCTGAAATTAGGCGGGATTTTTCTCCTTGTGGGATGGGCATTTTGCCCGTCAAAAGGCTAAATTACCCCACTGCTGGATAAGTGTTAACTTGCCATCTTTTACTATCCACAGGACAAGCAGAACCTAAATTAGTTATGTTCCATTCAATAAAAGCATTATTATTATTTTGCCAAGTAATAGTGACATCTCCAACACAGTGACCTGAACTTCCAGATAAATCGAAACTACCGTTAAAAGTGTCTCCCACATCACATCTTCCTGTTTTTGAAGAGGAAATTTTAATATAGCCTCTAAAAGGTGGTTTATTAGAGCCAAAAACAGTTTGTACTGAGTTGAGGTTAGTATTGCCAAAACAAATCTGATGCAGGTTAGTAATTTGAGTAAGATTGCTTTCAGAACGCCAAATCAAGTTTGTTCTTGTTGGCTTCAGTTCTTTTACTTGTTTAGTAAGTCTGGCATTTTCTTCTTTTAGTTCTTTTAATTCGGCAAGTCTGGCTTTTTTTTCTTTAAGTTGTGTTTGTACTTGGGACAGTTGGAACAGATTAATAGTAACACTTATTGTTAGTAAAAATACAGATAATAAAGCTAATGTTAATCGGTTTTTATTCCACCAAATTCTATATTTTTTTCCTCGCGTTAGCTCATATCCTTCATAAGCGCGTGTGGGATCAACTTTATATGCTCTGTTATATTTTTCTAATGCTTGTTGATAGTTTTTAGTGTCAAGATAATCTTCAGCCAATTTAAATAAAGCCGTAAAATGATTAGGATTCAGTTTTGCAATTTGTTCATAAATATCGGAACTAGATAAATTACGATTCTCAGCTATATCTTCGGCCAATTCAAAAAGTCTGCAAGCATCTAAATCAACTTTTTCTAAATCCCAGATAGCCTGTCTTAAAGGATAGCGTTTAACCAACCAATAACGAACTAGCTTAACTTTAATTTTGTAGTGAAATTCTGAATTTTCTACTCTCTCTAAAAATTCCCATTGAACTAAATTTTCTGGAGCTTTATTTAAAGCTTCTGTTATGATAACTCCATATTCTCTGAGCAATTTTAAAGGTTCTTCTGTCACTGAATTATTTTTCTTCTCAGCCATTTTCTCCGCTTGCGCTACTGCTGAAAAAACAACTCTTTCAGGAATCGGTAATCCATCTCGAAACCAAGCTAGTCCTCCTTCAGCAGTTTCAATTGCATCATCGACAATTTTAGTAACATCATCACAGGTAATTTCTGACTTATCCTCTTCTTCAGCTTGTAAAAAAAGAGCATTACATATCACTTGAGTAAAATAAGGATGACCTGAACTCAATTCTAAAATTGCATCGATAGCCTGAGAATCATAGTTTAAATAATGTGCAGCAGGTTCAGTAATTAATGCTTTAGCATCTGATTTTTCTAATAAGCCAATTTCTTGATTGACAGCTTGTCTAAATAAGCTTTTTAAGTTGGTTAAATCTTCTACTCTTCTCCCTATTACTGGAATGATAAATAAATTATTGTATTGACCGATAAGAGTTTCCAGATAAGGAAAAAAAGATTCAACTGGGGAATCAGGTGTTTGATCATTTAAAACATCAAATTCGTCTAATAACCAAACCATTTTTCGTTTCTGCTCTTTTAAGACCTCAATTACTTGAGGTAAAAACTCATCAGAGAAAACCGTTTTATAATTCAAGGACAAAGATTCTGATTGAGGAATATTCAACTTATCAGCAATAGTTGAAGCAAGATTTTGTAAGATACTGTCAAGTGGTAGTCGCGTTTTATCATGCAAATCAAAATAGATAAACACGAACTCACCTAGTCCCACAAAATTAGGAATTTGCATGAGTACAGAAGATTTACCAATACGTCTTTGACCATGCAGCAAAACAACTTGTGTATTTTGTTTGAGATTATCTTCAATAAATCTAAAAAGTTTCCGTCGGCCAAAAAATGACTCTCGGTCATAAATGGGACGACCGACAATATAGGGATTTATGTGCCTTGTTTGTGTTGTCATCATGATAATAACCCCCCTACTTGCTCAATGATAGATGCTATCTTATCTTTATTTTGCCATAGCCAACGAATAGCAGTATTAACTCTTGTCGTCTGTTGGCGGCTCATTAAATTAAGGAATCCTCTTTGTCGTTTTTTCAACTCCTCTTCCTGGCTATTCTCGATTTGCTTAATCACCCACCACTCCATTATAGATGAGCAGAAAGAATAAGTAGTATTTTCTTCTCCCTCTACCTTCTTTAAGATACCTCGCTCAACCAAATTATTTAATTCTATTTCTTTTTGACTGAAAATCGCTTCAATTCCGCCGAGAGCGTATCGACTCCTTCCTAATTTGCCTTCTAATTGGGATAAAGCCAGCAACATTAACAAATTTTGCTCTGTTTCAGTGGACAGTTGCCAAATAGCTTGAAATAAGTGTAAAGTGTTTGTTTGAAATTCTTGAATAAATTTTTTCTCATTAAGGTTATTTCCCGAAACCAATTCTTCATATAATAAGAAACAAGCATTTTGCAGTAAAGCTGGATTACCATCAGCAATTTTACGGATAGCTTGTTTCCAACCCAATAGACTCTCACTTCTATCGAGTAAAAGGTTTACTTCCTGATTAGTAAAAGGCTTAAGATTTTCAAATAAATAACCATTATACCAAGGTGATTTATCAGGTGTAAGTTCTGGACCAATTTGACTCAACCGACGAGATGAAGTCACAACTATCGAGATATTTTGCTCCTCGGATTGAGCCAGGGTACGACACTGACTGACGAAGGTATCTATATCAGCTTTCGTATATTGGGAATTGGGACGTAAGGTTACATCGTAATTATCGATAAGTAAAACTAAAAATTTACCCTGTTCTTTAAGTAAACGCAAGATAATAAGCAAATCATTAACTGTGGCTTCTGGTTTTTCTGAAAGAGTATCAATACTGGTTTTTAAGAAAGAAAAATTATTCTTAATTGTTACTAAAATATTGCGCCAAAAATCAGAAATCTTAAAAGGTTCCAGGCTTTGACAGTCAATGAATACAACAACTGCTTGGTTATAATCTTGCCCGCATTGTTCCCAGATAATAGGATATGTTAGCAGTTTTAAAAAAGATGATTTGCCCATACCCGGACCACCCCAAACCGCTAGAGAACTACGGCTTCTAATCTGATGCAATGCTCTCCTGATTAATGTCTTTCTTCCAATGAAATTTTCAGGAGTAACTCGTTGACCAATAGTGAAAGGATTTGAAGGCATGATCATTTTTTTAGACCCGATTGGAAAAATCAAGGAAGAATGCTTACCCAGTTTGATATTGAGGCTTTAATCTCCCAACCACCAAATCTATTATAGAACCCATTTGGTATCTTTTATAATGTAGATGCTAGGCTGAAAAGGTGAAGCGAAAACCTTGTCCATTATAGGTTTCAGGGAAGAGAGTCTGTAGCCTGTTTAACGGCAATAAGTACCTAAGCAAAATTAATTACACATTTCGATCAAGCTTTTGCCTTTTGCCTCTTGCCTTTTGCCTATCCTAACCAAGAAATTAATTTTGCACGACTACTTACTTTGGTCTGAACCCCGTCAGTGAATGCGCCACCGTCTAGTCGTCCCCGAAAATCAATAGAGGAGTAAGCTAAAATGTACTCAAGTAGTATGACGAATGAAGAGTAGTCTATCGCAGAACCGCTATTGCCAAAGAAGAAATTGACTGGCCCCCCCGAAAGGGACAAAACGACAGATTTTAGAGGGGATTTTCTATCAACTCAAAAATGGCTGTAATTGGCGGGAATTCCCGAAAGATTTCTCTCCCTACTCCACCATGTTCTGGCATTATAAACAGTGGAAAAGTCAGGGAATCATGGTTCTTCGGTTTGTGTTATGCAATGGACGGGGTTTATAATAAATGTAACCCTTATATAGAAAGACATTTGGCAATTTTTGTCAATTGTTTTCGATCTAGAACTAACTAATCAATTAAGTCTCTTGCCAGATAAGGATTTAGTCGATTTATGCCCCCCCTATCGAACCATACCAAGTAACGAAGAACCATTTCTTGGGTAATTATTGCCTAACCTACCCGCTCAATAGTCTTAACTTTTAATCCGATGAGGGGGGATTTTCTGCGCTTGGCGATCGAGTTTCTAGGGGAGTATCTTCTCCGATAGTTTTTTCTGGGGGCAAATCTTCCTCTGGGGGGGAATTTTCTTCACTTTTTGAGCGAGTTTCTGGGGGAGTATCTTTTTCGATATTTTCTTCTGGAGACAAATCTTCCTCGGTAACTTCAATAATCACCGTTTCGCTAACAGCAATAGTTTCGACTTCAACAGTTGCGACAGGTTCAGTCGGGGGAATTTCTGGGGGATTTTCGGAAGAGTTGATCTCTTCCGTTGCCAAATCAAAATCATCGAAATCATCGAAATCATCGAAAGTTTCCCCATCATCAATAATTTCTGCGGCTTTTTCCCCAATTTCTGTCACTGATTCTGTAATAGTTTCCCCGATAGCCGCCGCTTTTTCTATAACGGGGTCCACCGTTTCTTGAGCTTTTTCCGCAATTTCTGTCACTGATTCTGTAATAGTTTCCCCGATAGCCGCCGCTTTTTCTATAACGGGGTCCACCGTTTCTTTAACCGTTTCTTTAACTTTTGCCGCTACTTTCTCAGCTTTAGCTTTAGTTTTAGGGGATTGAGAGGGAGTAACTTTCCCCAGACGATTGCCTAACCAACCGACAATAGTAAATAATTTAACCGGTTTGTCGGGATAAAAAAGTGCTTGTCTGAGTTTGAGAGTTTGCCAAGCGAAAGCAATAAATAATATGGCTGCGGCAACTTGTCCCAGGAGGATAGCGCCTGTAATCCTTCCCGCGCACAACCAGAGAACAAGGGCATAGAATAATCCTACCGCACTCCAGAGAAAATCATCTTGACGGTGGCGATCGGGGGCGATAAAAGCGGTGGTGAGGAGGTACAGACTACTCAATCCCACAACAACCGCTAGGATATAGGGCAACATTTGCGATTCTCCTTTGACATTTCCTTTTTTATTGTGCGTTATTTGGGGTCGATCGAGTCTATTTTTTGATTAATTTTCAAAATTATCGAGTCAAATTGTCTTCACCGGTGTTTATGAATAGGCAGCGTCAATATTAGAAAATTCTTGGTTTATCCTCTTATGCTGGTGCTGATCAGATTAAACAAGCTTTCGGATCAAATGATTAAGTTTTGGTCTTTAACAAGCAAAGAGGAATTAGGAACCCTTGATCAACCCACAGACAAACTGTTATCTTTAGCAATTAGTGCCGATGAGAAATATTTAATTAGTGGTAGTGCTGACAAAAATGTAAAAATTTGGCAAAATGGGCAATAGTAACATCAAGATAAGTAAGTAGTTATAATTAAATTGAAGATAAATTTCGCTTCTGATCCCCCCTGCCCCCCTTAATAAGGGGGGTGCCGATTCCCCCTTAGTCCCCCCTTGATCAGAGGGGTGTCTGACAACTTTTAACACCTACCTACTTAACTGCTATAATTAGAAGCTCATGCCGACAATATTTTATTGGGGAGAAGATGAATTTGCTATTAACCAAGCGGTGAAAAATCTGCAAGCAAAACTTCTTGATCCCAATTGGATACAGTTCAATTATGATAAAATTAATGGTGATCGCAATGAAGCAATTATCGAGGCCCTCAATCAAGCGATGACTCCAGTTTTCGGCATGGGAAATCGTTTGGTTTGGTTAGCCGATACGGTTATTTGTCAACAATGTTCCGAGGATATTTTTAAGGAATTACAGCGCACTTTGCCCAATTTACCCGAAAATTCCTATCTGTTATTAACCAGTGCCAAAAAACCCGACTCCCGCTTAAAATCGAGTAAGTTTATCCAAAATCAGGCGGAGGTTAAAGAATTTGAACTAATTCCGCCTTGGAAAGTCGAGGAAATTGCCCAAAGAGTTAGGGAAATTGCCAAAGAAGTGGGAGTAAAATTAACTCCCGATGCGATCGAACTCTTAGCGGAAGCGGTGGGAAATAATAGCCGCTTGCTGTGGATGGAGTTAGAAAAACTGCGTTTATTTAAAAATAATTCGGCGGGAACTATTGACAAAAAGGACATTTTAAGCTTAGTCAACGCCAGCAATCAAAGCAGCTTACAGTTAGCCAGTGCTATTTTAAAACGGGAGACAGGCAAAGCCCTAGAATTAGTCAATGAATTATTAAATCGTAACGAGAACCCCTTGGCTATCACCGCCACCCTAGGGGGTCAATTTCGCACTTGGGCAATAGTGAAATTAAAAATTGAAGAAGGAGAAAAAGACGACAAAAATATCGCCGCCGCCGCCGAAATTGCCAATCCCAAGCGACTGTATTTCATTCGCAAAGAGATACAATCCTTTTCTTCTAAGCAACTTCTGGCCACCTTGCCCATACTTCTCGAATTAGAATATCGTCTCAAGCGGGGTGCAGAACCTTTGGCAACCTTGCAAACCAAAATTATTGAACTTTGTTGTTTATTGGTGACTTAAGTAGGTAGGTATTAAAAACTTTCAGATCCCCCCGCCTATCGGCACCCCCCTTATCAAGGGGGGCAGGGGGGATCGAACCTAAAATCTATTTTTGATTTAATTATAACCAGCTACTTAATACTCTTCCTTACCTTTCAGAAATCCTCTAGAATAAGATTCTATGGACTTCAGACTTCTAAATAACCACAATGACCGATGATGCCATCCCTAGTCTAAACTTAGCGATCTCTAGTTTAACCACGAGTAATAATTTCGCCCGTTGGGTGACGAAAGCACCCCTACCGGGGGGATATGTGCATCATGACTGTGAATGGACCGAGAGTCTAACCACGGAATGGATGGCATGGCAGGAAATGTTCTGTCTGCAAAAAATGCCGACCTTGCCGATGTTAGAGCAATTAGAAGCAAATTCTCGACCTAAACTGACTCTTTCGGGAGAAGGCGGCAGTTATGGCGGTCAATTAATGCAGAAACTAGGTATTAGTCTCTGGCAATGGTTATTTCAAGCATCAATTAGTCAAAGTTTTGCCCAAAGTCAGGGAATCGCCCTCGGCAAAAATCAGCCCCTGCGAATTCGCTTGGAATGTCGCAATCCCCATTTAATTCTGCTGCCCTGGGAAATTATGCAGCAAGCAGGTAAACAGGCCATATCTCTGCATCCGAATATACTCTTTAGCCGCACCACCAGCGATGTGGATCCACTGCCACCGATAAAATCGAGTAATAGTCTCAATATTCTCTTAGTTATCGGCGAAAAACAGATTAAAACCGCAGCTAGTTCCCGCAATCTCACCGCCATTAATACGGGTGGAGAAACTAATTCCGACCAGGCACTGGAATCCGAGGCCGCCAATCTCATCCGGGCCATCTCCCCTGGGGGCAGTAGTTCCCTCCCTGAGAATTTGGGAGTGAAAGTCAAGGTCGATACCTTAATTCGACCGGAGGCCGAAGAACTGACCAGGGCCTTGGATACGGGTCAATATCAAGCTTTTTTCTACGCTGGTCACGGAATGGCCGCCCCCAATGGCGGTTCCCTATTTCTGCGGACAGGGGAACAGCTAAACGGGACGGAGTTGGCCCAAGTTTTGGTGAGAAATCAGGTCATTTTAACGGTTTTTAATGCCTGTTGGGGTGCTTATCCCGCTAAATCGGGTCAGGAGATGATCCCCCGCAGCAGTCTGGCGGAAGTCTTGATTCACCACGGCGTTCCCGCAGTTTTGGCCATGCGAGATGCGATCGCTGATCGAGAGGCCTTAAGTTTTATCGAAGTTTTTACCCGCACCCTCTTCGGGTTCAAAGACAAAGAAGCGCAGATGTCCAAGTTGTTTCCCGCTCCAAGAGTCCCTATTGATCAGGCCGTTCGTATCGCCAGGCAGCAATTATTAACCCTCTACAAGTACAATCAACCCGCTTGGACTTTGCCGATTCTCTATATGCACCCGGAATTCGACGGGCAATTGCTGCAAACCCTTGATGAGACTCAATCACCGACGGTTATGCCCAATGTCTCCGGAACCATGCCCGCCGCTTTCTTATACTATCTCGATCGTCCCGAAAGAAAATGGTCAATCCGTGGTGGTGGCATGAATATAGGACGGGACATGGAAAATGATCTACAGATTACTGAAAAATCGGTTAGTAAAAACCATTGTCGGATAATTTGCCGTAAAAAACCCGATCATCCAGACTATCAATACTTTCTCGAAGATTTCTCCCGTTTTGGTACTTTTATCTACCAAGATGGCCACTGGAAACAGGTACATAACCAAGAAGTTCCCCTAGAGTCCGGTTTACAGATTCGCTTCGGCAGTTACCAAGGCCAAATCCTCGCATTTGTGGTCGAATAATTAGGGTTTGTCGAAAAAGTTTGTCGTCGGGTGTGGGGTGTGGGGTGTGGGGTGTGGGGTGTGGGGTGTGGGGTGTGGGAAGAATAAATAAAAATAATCTCCTGTCTCCTGTCTCCTGTCTCCTGTCTCCTGTCTCCTGTCGACCGCCTTCGTTAACTAACTTTTTGCTTCCTCTTTCAGGGAATAAATTGGTTTAAACCAACCTTTGCGCCAGAAGTAAAAAATCAAGCCCCCCGCTACGGCTAACATGACTAACCAGACAAGGAAATAACTCCATTCTCCTTTCAATTCTGGCATATTCTCGAAGTTCATGCCATAGACACCAACGATAAAAGTTAAGGGAATAAAAATCGTCGAAATTACGGTTAAAAACTTCATAATTTCGTTTAATTTATTGCCCATAGTGGACATATAAACATCCATCAAACTCGCCGCTAATTCTCGATAAGCTTCGATAATTTCCAGAATTTGAATGACGTGGTCGTAGGAATCCCGAAAATAAATTTGTACTTCATCGCTGACTATACCATGATGGTCACGCATGAGTAGATGTAGGACATTTCGCATCGGCCAAATTAAGCGACGCAGTGCCAATAATTCCCGACGGACATCATAGATTTCCTGCATTGTATCTCGATCGGGATTACTAATGATCATATCTTCCAACGCTTCAATCCGATCTTCGTAGTGTTCTACCACGGGAAAATAACCATCGATAATCGTGTCTAATAATAAATAGGTTAAATAATCCGCCCCCGATTTCCGTACTCGTCCCTGGGAAGTGCGAATTCGATCTCTCACTATCTCAAAACAGTCCTGTAATTCCTCCTCTTGAAAACTTAAAAGATAGCGTTTTCCCAAGACAAAACTCACCTGTTCCGTATCAAACCCGCTTTCATCTTCTTTCAGTCGCACCATCTGAGAAATCACTAACAATTGATTGTTATAGTCCTCTAACTTCGGTCGCTGCGGCACATTAACCACATCTTCTAATAACAAAGGATGCAGATTAAAAATTTCCCCTACTTGTTTTAAAACCGTCTCACTACCTAACCCTTGAATATCCATCCAAGACACGGTATTTGTGCCAATATAGGGGGCGCAAGCATTGGGAGTAATATCCACCTTGCGAATGGCGTTATCTTCATCGTAGTCGATTAAAATAATCCGCGAGGGTTTGGCATCCGGTTCAATAATTAATGTCCCCGGTTCACTACCCGGTTCATCATAAAAATAATCGAAGTAGTCTTCTTCCTCGTCTGCTTCGGTATCAGGACGATTGTTGACGAATATATCGGGTTGTAGTTGGGTCATAAGCTTACAACAATCTGGCTAATTTGGGCAATAAGAAAACAGAGAAGTTAAAAAATTTAATTTGCCTAAAGTTACTATCTATCGCCATGAGATTACAGTAAACTGAAAATTGTTTACTGATTTATTCCCTCCTGATAATTGTCAACGATCAGATTAATCGGGAGAATTAGCCATCTTGACGGCCAAAATTTATGGAATCCGCCTCTTTTATTCCCCGTCTAGTTATCCCCGTCGGTGATCCCGCCGGGATCGGCCCTGAAGTGGTGTTAAAAGCGATCGCCGATTCCCCCATCTCGTGCAGTTGTCAGATTACTCTAATCGGCACAAGAACGCTTCTCGAAAAAGCCTATCACGATCCCCATCTTCTCGATCGCTTTTCTCTGATCGATTTGCCCTACAATCAAGAAAAAATCGTTTGCGGGCGTGGGGATGCCCACAGTGGTGAAATCAGCTTTCTTTACCTGCAAGAAGCCATAAAACGCACCCTCAAGGGCGAATTTGATGGTATTGTCACCGGTCCGATTGCCAAATCCTGTTGGCAGTTGGCCGGTTATGATTTCCCCGGTCAAACGGAGGTTTTAGCTACCATGGCGGGAATTAACCGTTATGGGATGCTATTCGTCGCTAAATCCCCTCACACCGGCTATAACTTACGCACTCTCCTCGCCACTACCCACATACCCCTGCGAGAAGTTCCTGATGCTCTTAACCCCGATCTGATGACCCGAAAACTAGACCTATTGATCGAGTCTTTAAAGCTAGATTTCGGCATCGATCGCCCAAAAATCGCCATATCCGGCCTTAATCCCCACAGTGGCGAAGCGGGAAAACTGGGAAGGGAAGAAAAGGACTGGTTACAGCCTTGGCTAGAGTCAATGGCGCAAAAATACCCGCAAACCCAATTAATCGGCCTTGTCCCCCCCGATACGCTTTGGGTGGAACCGGGGCGCGCTTGGTTTAGCGGTCAAGGGCAACCCGCCGACGCATATCTGGCATTATACCACGATCAGGGACTAATTCCCGTCAAATTAATGGCTTTTGACTGTGCTGTTAATACTACCATCGGTTTACCTTTTGTTCGCACCTCTCCAGACCACGGGACAGCTTTTGATATCGCCGGTCTTGGCATCGCTAGGGCCCAGAGTATGCAAGCGGCGATCCAATTAGCGATCGAATTATGTCAGCAGCGGGACAACCGGAGAACTAAACTAGAGATATAGCGCTCGATAGGAGACAATTGGGATATGGGTATCGCTTCAGTTAACCCTGCCACTGGAGAAATTCTCAAGACTTTTACCCCTCTAACCTCGGAGGAATTGGCGGCGAAATTGGCCCTAGCTGAGGCCACTTTTCAGCAGTATCGCCGGACCGCCATCAGTGAACGGGGACAGTGGTTACGGCAAGCGGCGGACATTTTGGAACGGGATCAGGTGGCATTGGCTAAAACCATGACTTTAGAAATGGGGAAACCGATCAAATCAGCGATCGCAGAAGTCCTCAAATGTGCCTTGGTTTGTCGTTTTTATGCCGATAATGCCGCCGGTTATCTGGAAGATGTGTTGATTGCCACCGATGCTAGTCGCAGTTTTGTCCGTTATCAACCGTTAGGGGTAATTTTAGCGGTTATGCCCTGGAATTTCCCTTTATGGCAAGTATTTCGCTTTGCTGCCCCCGCTTTAATGGCGGGAAATGTCGGTGTACTCAAACACGCTTCTAATGTCCCCCAATCAGCTTTAGCGGTGGAAAGAATTTTATTAGAAGCCGGTTTTCCCGAAGGTGCTTTTCAAACTCTTTTGATCGGGGCCGATCGCGTTAGTGATTTAATTAACGATGAACGGGTAAAAGCCGCCACTTTAACCGGTAGTGAACCGGCGGGGATGAGTTTAGCGGCCGCCGCGGGAAAACAGATCAAAAAAGTGGTTTTGGAGTTGGGAGGTAGTGATCCTTTTATCGTTTTAGATACTGCCGATATCGAGGCGGCAGCGGCTACGGCAGTGACGGCGCGATTGTTAAATAATGGTCAGACTTGTATCGCCGCTAAACGGTTTATTGTTATGGAAACTGTCGCCGATCAATTTGAACAGTTATTAGTGGCCAAATTCCAAGCTTTAAGAGTGGGTGATCCCCTCGATGAAACTGTTGATATCGGTCCTTTGGCCACGGTATCGATCGTCTCGGAAATTGCCCATCAAGTCGAAAAAACCGTCGCTATGGGTGGTAAAGTCCTTGTGGGGGGTCAACGTTTAGAGGGAAAAGGTAACTTTTATCTACCAACGATTTTAACCGATATTCCTGTCGGTTCTCCGGGGGAAAAAGAGGAATTTTTTGGACCGGTGGCTTTACTATTTCGAGTCAAAAATATCGATGAAGCGATCGCTTTAGCTAATGATAGTCCCTTTGGTTTAGGTTCTAGTGCTTGGACGAATAACCCCGCAGAAATTGAGCGTTTAATTACCGAAATTGAGGCCGGTTGTGTGTTTATTAACGGTATGGTTAAATCCGATCCTCGCTTGCCCTTTGGGGGTATTAAACGTTCTGGTTTTGGACGGGAATTAAGTGTCGAAGGTATTCGCGAATTTGTCAACGTTAAAACTGTTTGGATTAAGTAAATCAGTAGGGTGGGTTAGCAACGCGTAACCCACCACCATAACCAAAATCACCCACCACAATTGTCGGTGCGTTACGCTATCGAAGAGCGCACCCTACGGATTAAAAATATGCCGCGCATTTTTGATCATATTGAGTCCCATTTATGGCCAATTTTACAGAAAAGGGGCTGATTTTTGTGTGGGTTATTTTAATTTGCGCGGTTGGCAGTAACCTTTACACCTTTAATACCTTTGACCTTTATGATGAGCTAAGGCCATTTGATAACAAGAAATGGGGGATACTCCTTTTAATCCTTGTCCTCAGTCATTTCTTCCCAAATAGCAACGACTATACTAATAGGTAAAAAAACAACAAGAAAGGGAATATAAATTAAAGTTATTAATAAATCAATCAAAAAAATTAGGTCTCGAATATTATATTTACAAAAACGAAATAAGCCATTTTCAAATTGATTCCACAATCGGTAAAGCCACCTCATACTAAATCCGTTGAGTATAGGCTACTTATCAGGAGAGGCACTCATGCAAAAGGGAGAATAAATAATCAGTCTTTAATAACCAGATTTAGTATTACTCTACGTTTCATTTTTAAACTATCTACACTTGTGTTCATAACCCTTTGAAAGTGAAGAGATACTTTTTTAGCGTATCTGGATTTTGTGTATGTTCTCAGTTTTTTTAAACTTTTTTACTCTTAATAGAAAGAATAGATTCATAAATAGGGTCTGCTGAATAAATGTGAAATATAGACGAGGTAAGGGTTTTAGGGTTTTGTTTGGCGAAACAGGTGCAAGATTTTGAGAGAATCGTGGTTCAAAACCTGGCATCTTCATCGGCCCGCGTCCTGTAGGGGCGAAGCATTCGGGCATAACCTATCGGTGAAACCGTAGATTTCCTATCCGAATGCTTCGCCCCTACTTTTTGCCGCAAGCCCTAAATATATTTTTATTCCTCATAATAGCCCCATTCATGCAATTGTACTCCTGACTCCTAACCCAACCAACAAACTTTTTCAGCCAACCCTACTTAGGTTCTCACTAAGGATTTATTGACAGTGGCTTCAATTTGATAAATAGATGAAAGGACGCTACCTTGATGATTATTGACCAGATCGTATTTGACTTCTTGTAAATAATTAAAAATGGCATCCCGCAGAATCGGTTTTTCAATGTTTACCCGGTGCTGATAGTCCCATAAATCCCAAACTATCAAACCAATTCCCACGATTGGATCGATTAATTCTGCCCCAAAACTACTCGCTACTGCCCCACCGGTTTTAGTAGCAATTTTCGCCCCCGTTTTTCCCGCTAGGGACAAATAAACTGTACTGCCCACTTTCATCACTGGGACCAGAGATTTAACTCCTAAAGCAGTGGTGCCACCGACTAAAAGTTTAATTGATGTGTTAGAAATATTGCCCTCGGTATCTTTAATTGTTACGGCTATATCACTAAGATAACGGTCCCATTTGCCTTGGGGAATTTGATAACTAGCCTGTATATTTGCCAATTCATTGCTTAAATTATTGACATATAAATTAACAGCATCCCTAGTAATTCTCTCTAGACGCAATTGAGCCTCTTGGGGACGAATTACCCGTTTAGTAAACTCGGTTTGAATAGTTTTGGTCAAATTTTCTGCCACCACCTGTTCCGGGGGTGGATTATCTGTATTGACCCAGTGAGCGATCGAGGAGTATAATCCGCTTAAAAAGGCCTTGCCCTCAAATTGTTTTTGATTGAAATAGTTAAAATACCAAGGCAGAAAACCCTGATCTACTCGTGTCATCAACCTGACTGACGGACACAAGTGGGTCAAAACCTGACAAGACAAGGGTTGCCAAAAAGAAAAATATCTGGGTAGATAGGGAAAAAGCAAGAATCCCTACAAGATGAAAACCGAGAACAGA
>NZ_SFBZ01000228.1:0-11081 GCF_007095495.1 Microcystis sp. M_QC_C_20170808_M9Col
TTTCAGGGAAAAAGTGCCTAAATTTCCCCCCGATCACTCCCAGATCCAGTACTTTTTGATTGACAAAAGGTCTAAAAGTCTTACCCAACAAGGTTTTTAGATTTATTCAGCAAGCCCTATCTATTGAATTTTCTATATGGTCTGGTGAGGGAGAAAAGGGGGAAATCGGCTTCCAGAGCGACAATTGATAAACTTTTGTAAAGAAAAATCACTGGTCTGACCCTGACTAAGACCGTCCATAGCAGAAAATGTCTCTCCTATCAAGGATTGAGAGAATTTTAATTATTGTTAAGCATAACGAACAGACAAGAGAACAAAGACTTATCATCTACTATTGATGCTTTCGACTGGAATCTCACCCAAGAGGAAAGTCAAGCGACATTAACAAAAGGTGGGTCAGATTTCAACTTGCCTTTTTTAGGTTAAAAAATCTATCCTCAAATAAAACGCTAAGTCTATTGTCGAGAGAGGAGAATCCTCATGGCACTCCCCCCCAAAGCGGTAGCTAAAGTGATTGTAGATAAAGACCCAGTACCTACTTCCTTTGAGAAGTGGGGTCAGCCGGGGCATTTTGATCGCACTTTAGCCAAAGGACCCAAAACCACTACCTGGATTTGGAACCTACACGCCAACGTCCACGATTTTGATAGTCAAACCAGCGATCTCGAAGATATTTCTCGGAAAATCTTCAGCGCCCACTTCGGACATCTCGCCGTTGTCTTCGTTTGGCTGAGTGGAATGTACTTCCACGGCGCGAAATTTTCTAACTATGAAGCTTGGTTAACCAACCCGCTCGCCATCAAACCCAGCGCCCAAGTGGTCTGGCCGATCGTCGGTCAAGGCATCCTCAACGGCGATGTGGGCGGTGGTTTCCACGGTATTCAGATCACCTCTGGTCTGTTCTACCTCTGGCGCGCCTCCGGGTTCACCAACAGCTATCAGCTATACTGCACCGCTATCGGTGGTTTAGTTATGGCGGGCCTGATGCTGTTTGCCGGTTGGTTCCATTACCACAAAAGCGCACCGAAACTGGAATGGTTCCAAAACGTGGAATCGATGATGAACCACCACTTGGCGGGTTTACTCGGCTTAGGTTCCCTAGGTTGGGCTGGTCATCAGATTCACGTTTCTTTACCGGTGAACAAACTCCTCGATGCTGGAGTAGCTCCCCAAGACATCCCCTTGCCCCACGAGTTCATTCTCGAACCGAGCAAGATGGCGGATTTATATCCCAGTTTCGCCCAGGGTTTGACCCCCTTCTTTACCCTTAACTGGGGTGCTTACTCGGATTTCCTCACCTTCAAAGGTGGCTTGAACCCCGTGACCGGTGGTCTCTGGCTTTCCGATACCGCTCACCATCACTTGGCGATCGCTGTATTATTCATCATTGCCGGTCATATGTACCGTACCAACTGGGGTATCGGTCACAGCATGAAGGAAATCCTCGAAAACCACAAAGGTCCCTTCACCGGTCAAGGTCACAAAGGACTGTACGAAATCCTGACCACCTCTTGGCACGCCCAGTTAGCGATTAACCTGGCTCTCTTAGGTTCGCTAACCATCATCGTGGCCCACCATATGTACGCCATGCCGCCCTATCCCTATCAGGCGACGGACTACGCCACCCAACTATCCTTGTTTACTCACCACACTTGGATCGGTGGCTTCCTAATCGTCGGTGCGGGAGCGCACGGAGCGATCTTCATGGTACGGGACTACGATCCGGCCAAAAACGTCGATAACCTGCTCGATCGCGTGATCCGTCATCGCGACGCAATTATCTCCCACCTGAACTGGGTATGTATTTTCCTCGGCTTCCATAGCTTCGGTTTATACATTCATAACGACACCATGCGGGCTTTTGGTCGTCCCCAAGATATGTTCTCGGATACGGGAATTCAACTACAACCCATCTTTGCCCAATGGGTACAAAGTCTCCACACCCTAGCCCCCGGCAACACCGCTCCTAACGCTCTCACTACTGCTAGTTATGCTTTCGGTGGCGACGTGGTAGCAGTGGGTGGCAAAGTGGCCATGATGCCGATCACTCTCGGTACTGCCGATTTCCTCGTGCATCACATCCACGCCTTCACCATCCATGTAACGGTGTTGATTCTCCTCAAAGGGGTTCTCTACGCTCGCGGTTCCCGTCTGATTCCCGATAAAGCGAATCTCGGTTTCCGTTTCCCCTGCGATGGTCCCGGTCGCGGCGGTACCTGCCAAGTTTCGGGTTGGGATCACGTCTTCCTCGGCCTGTTCTGGATGTACAACTCCCTCTCGGTCGTAATCTTCCACTTTAGCTGGAAAATGCAGTCCGATGTCTGGGGAACCGTCGCCCCCGATGGCACTGTCACCCACGTTACCCTTGGTAACTTCGCCCAAAGTGCCATCACCATCAACGGTTGGTTACGGGATTTCCTCTGGGCGCAAGCAGCGCAAGTCATTAATTCCTATGGCTCTGCTCTGTCTGCCTACGGAATCATGTTCCTAGCCGGTCACTTCGTCTTCGCGTTTAGCTTGATGTTCCTGTTCAGTGGTCGCGGCTACTGGCAAGAATTAATCGAGTCGATCGTCTGGGCGCACAACAAGTTAAGAGTTGCCCCCGCTATCCAACCTCGCGCCCTGAGCATCATTCAAGGTCGTGCCGTTGGTGTGGCTCACTACCTCTTAGGCGGTATTGTCACCACTTGGGCATTCTTCTTGGCCAGAAGTCTCTCGATTGGCTAAACTTGCCTATAAGGGCTTGCCAGTCCCCCGGGGATTGGCAAGACTAGGCTGAACCAGCGTCGATTGACCGATACCACTGTAAGCGTTTCCTATTACAGTGGGTGAATTGAAAAAAGGAAATAACCAGCACTCGTGTAAGAGCCTCAGTTATTTAGAGAGGAGAATTTCCTAAACAGCTATGGCAACTAAATTCCCTAAATTTAGCCAAGATCTAGCCCAAGATCCGACTACCCGTCGGATTTGGTACGGGATCGCCACAGCCCACGATTTTGAAAGTCATGATGGCATGACGGAAGAGAATCTCTACCAAAAGATTTTCGCGTCGCACTTCGGCCACATTGCAATCATTTTCCTGTGGACTTCCGGTACCATATTCCACGTCGCTTGGCAAGGTAACTTCGAGCAGTGGATCAAAGATCCCTTAAACATCCGTCCCATCGCCCACGCGATTTGGGATCCCCAGTTCGGTAAAGGCGCGGTAGATGCCTTCACCCAAGCTGGCGCTTCTAATCCGGTTAACATCGCCTATTCCGGGGTTTACCACTGGTTCTACACCATCGGTATGACCTCCAACCAAGACCTATACCAAGGTGCGGTGTTCCTGCTGATTCTCTCGGCGATTTTCCTCTTTGCTGGCTGGTTACACTTACAACCTAAGTTCCGTCCTAGCCTCGCTTGGTTCAAAAACGCTGAATCTCGCCTGAACCACCACCTCGCCGCTCTGTTCGGTGTTAGCTCTCTGGCTTGGACCGGACACCTCGTTCACGTTGCTATCCCCGAATCCCGCGGTCAGCACGTTGGTTGGGACAACTTCCTCTCCACTCCCCCCCACCCGGCGGGTTTACTACCCTTCTTCACCGGTGACTGGGGTGTGTATGCAGAAAACCCCGATACTGCTAACCACATTTTCGGTACTGCCCAAGGCGCAGGAACTGCGATTCTCACCTTCTTAGGTGGTTTTCATCCCCAAACCGAGTCCCTTTGGTTAACCGATATGGCTCACCACCACTTGGCGATCGCTGTGATCTTCATTGTGGCTGGTCATATGTACCGCACCAACTGGGGCATCGGTCACAGCATCAAGGACATCCTCAATGCCCACAAACCCCCCAGTGGTAAGTTAGGAGCCGGTCACAAAAATCTTTATGACACGGTTAACAACTCTCTCCACTTCCAACTCGGTTTGGCTCTCGCTTCTTTAGGCGTGATCACCTCTCTGGTGGCGCAGCATATGTACGCGCTACCCCCTTATGCCTTTATCGCTAAGGACTACACCACCCAAGCGGCTCTTTATACCCACCACCAATACATCGCTGGTTTCCTAGCGGTGGGTGCTTTCGCCCACGGTGCTATCTTCTTCGTGCGTGACTATGATCCCGAAGCGAACAAAGATAACGTCCTGGCCCGGATGCTGGAGCATAAAGAAGCGATCATCTCTCACCTAAGCTGGGTTTCCCTTTTCTTAGGTTTCCACACCCTCGGCCTCTACGTTCATAACGATGTGGTCGTCGCTTTCGGTACTCCCGAAAAACAAATCCTGATCGAACCTGTGTTCGCTCAATTCGTGCAAGCAGCTTCGGGTAAAACCCTGTACGGCATGAACGTACTGTTGTCTAACCCTGATAGTATCGCTTACACCGCCTATCCTAACTACGGTGATGTTTGGTTACCCGGTTGGCTAGACGCGATCAATAGCGGCACTAACTCCCTCTTCTTAACCATCGGTCCTGGCGACTTCCTCGTTCACCATGCGATCGCTCTTGGTTTACACACCACCGTTCTAATCCTGGTTAAAGGTGCTTTAGACGCTCGTGGTTCCAAATTAATGCCCGATAAAAAAGACTTCGGGTATTCCTTCCCTTGCGACGGTCCCGGCCGTGGCGGTACTTGCGACATCTCTGCTTGGGATTCCTTCTACCTAGCCATGTTCTGGATGTTGAACACCTTGGGTTGGTTAACCTTCTACTGGCACTGGAAACACCTCGGTGTCTGGTCGGGTAACGTGGCTCAGTTTAACGAAAACTCCACCTACCTGATGGGCTGGTTCCGCGATTACCTCTGGGCTAACTCGGCTCAGTTAATCAACGGTTACAACCCCTACGGTGTTAATAACCTTTCTGTCTGGGCCTGGATGTTCCTCTTTGGACACCTCGTTTGGGCAACCGGTTTCATGTTCCTGATCTCTTGGCGTGGTTACTGGCAAGAGTTGATCGAAACTATCGTTTGGGCCCACGAACGCACTCCTCTGGCGAACCTCGTTCGTTGGAAAGACAAACCCGTGGCTCTCTCGATCGTTCAGGCTCGTTTGGTTGGTTTAGCTCACTTCACCGTTGGCTATATCTTCACCTACGCCGCCTTCTTGATCGCTTCTACTGCTGGCAAGTTCGGCTAAACCTTGAATTAGGTGACTAAAAAACCCCCCGCCCATTGGTGGGGGGTTTTGTTTATGATCGATAATAAAAGCGCGGCTCAATCTCAAAAATCTATGCAGGTGGAAGAATTAAAACAACTTTATGATCAGGACTTTGTTTTGTGGATTGAGCGAACCACCGAACAAATTCGACGCGGGGAGATTAAAAATTTAGATTGGGAACATCTTTTAACGGAGATAGAAGATTTGGGGAGAGAACAAAGAAACCAAGTGGAAAGCTATCTAATTCAAACCGTTAAACATTTATTGATGTATCAGTATTGGCTGACTGAAAAAGGTAATTGTGGCTGGGGATGGGCCGATAAAATCGATAATTTTCGTCTAGAACTAGAAATTTTATTCCAGTCAAAAACCCTCTACAATTATGGGGCTTCTAGGCTAGATATAATTTATGATAAAGCCAAGCGATCGGTGATCAAAAAAACTGGTTTATCTTTGGATACGTTTCCGCAAGTTTGTCCTTATACCTTTGCGGAAATTATAGATTTTGACTTTTTACCAGTTTAGAACACGAGAATTAAAGGCAAGAAAGAAAATTATCGTTATAATGAAGTTGTGGCTTATTCTTGAATCAGCTTATTCTGTCAGCGATAGAGTATTATGGGTCAAAAATCTTACGAAGTTTTCCAAGCAGTGGAAAATAAAGCTAACCTTCTAGCGGGTTATTGGGGTGACTTCAAAACGGAGATTATTCAGCATTTGCCTGAATCCTATCATGGTGAAATCCACGAACTTTCTAGTAACCTAGAGAAAGCTTTAGAAGTGTTAATCAATGAATTGCGCCATCCTACCCTGATTTTAGCGACGACTGGCACGACGAGCAGTGGTAAGAGTACCTTAGTGAATTTCCTCTGTGGTGCTGATATTGTACCAACCGCCGTCAGTGAAATGAGTGCAGGAGCAGTTACGATTGAATATAACCAAGAAAAAGGTTTAATTATTGAAAAAACACCGGGAGCCTTGTGGAAATGTGGTGAATGGAAAAATATTAGCGATGAGGAAATTTATGACCTTTTATATGATGCAATGAGTAGTTATATTGATGCTAGAGAAGAACAACCTAATTTAGCTTGTCCTCAAGCAAATATTTATTATCCTTTCAGACTGGTTAAAGATGAAAGTCTCTTAGAATTGCCTAAAGGGGTTAGAGTTAAGTTATTAGATTTACCCGGATTATCTTATGTCGGAGATGAGAGAAATCTAGCTATTATTAAACAGTGTCGTGAGGCTTTATGTTTAGTGACTTATAATAGTGAAGAAACAGATCCTTACAAAGTTGATAATTTGTTATCAGAAGTTGTTGATCAAGTTAAAGATTTAGGAGGCTCTCCTGCACGAATGCTATTTATTCTCAATAAAATTGATGTTTTTAGAAAAGATCAAAGATGGCCGAGGAGTGAACAGCGTTTTATTGAAAAGACTACCAAGAATATTAAATTAGAATTAACAAAACAACTAAGAGAGTACAATGAAGAGATTGAAAATTTGACAATTCTGAAACTAAGTACATGGCCAGCTTTATTGGCTTTGCAAATCCAAGAAAATAAAGAATTAGTTGAAGATATTTTAGAAGAGTTACCTACTATAAAAGATAAATGGTCAGAACACGATCAAAGTAGAATTAATCAACTATTAAGACCCCATGAACAAGCTATTGATCACTTTCAATTCTTAATTAAGAATGCTATTAGAAAGGGAGAATTAGATAATGATCCTCAAAAATGGACTGTCTCTCAACAAGAACAAATTGCTAAAGAGTTATTCAAACAATCCTATGCAGAAGAATTTGAAGACAAACTAAGCAAGCACATAGCAGAACATTTTCCTAAATTAGTTATTCCCCAAGCTATAGAAAAATTTAATGTAGCGGCGGGAAATAGTATTGCACAATGGGCAGTACAAACGACCACGGCAATTCTTAACAGTTCAGAAGAGAATTATCAGCAAGAATCTGAATTGTTATCACAAACAAAAGAAAATCTTGATTCTTTTCTCCAAGCTAGTAATGCCAAATTAAGACAGCCTCTAGCCGTTTTTGAAAAATTAGATATTGATACCAAAACAGCCGATAATTTAGTAGCTAGTTTAAGAGAGGCTATCAATGAACTTCAATTTACTCCCCCTTATGACCAAATTCAAGAGAAATTAGTTCCCTTAGTTGAGTGGAGAGAGGCACTAAAGACTGTTATTAACAACGTCTTAGAAGCAGTAGTTAAATCTTTAGATAATGGCAGAGTTGATTTGGACAATATCAACTTTAAAAAAGCCAATATTAATCAGGTTAATATGCTAAAAAACAACTTGTATATCCTGATTCAATTGGGCTATACAGGTTCAGCTGCAAGAAATGGTTTATTAATCACAGCAAAAAGGGATAAAGAGAAATTAAATCTTCAAATAATTAAGAAAGAGTTAAATAATTTATCAATTCATTTAACTATCATCTTATCGCAAATATTAAAGAGAGTGTCTGCTCAGGAGATTAACAGAATAGAGGAATCTGTATCTGAATTGTTTAGATTTCATATTAAACATATAGAAAAGGGTGCTGAAGAAAAAGCACCAAATTTTGTTATAAAATTTCCACAATCTGAACTTAATACATTTACTAGAAAACTGGAATTTGACTTTAATTTGGAGTCTGATATTGAAATCAGTTCTGGTACTTACAGAAGTTTTAAACACTGGCTATGGATGAAAAAAAAGGAAAGCATGATTGCAGAAATTCCCAGCCCTGAAACTCTTTTACAGAATTGGATTCATCAATTCCAGCAACAGGGCGAACCTGAAATGTTATGTTTAATGTTTGAATGGCTATTAGAACAGATTGATGATTTAAAAAAAAATGTAGATCATAAAACCAATGATATTTTTAATAGCTATTTAACGAGCCTAGAAAAAGCTCAACAGGAAATAACCACTAACTACGAGGAAACACAAATTATATGGAAACCTATCCAAGAAAGAGCTAAATTTTTAGAACAAAACCTCGCTGAATTAGAAAATTTTGAAAAAGAGGATGTGAATTAGTGAAAGATGTTTTGAATATTGGCAAAAAATTTCGTGAATTTGTATCTTCCATAAAATCTAATACTATAGACAAGGACAAGACTCGTTCTACAAAGCAAGGTAATTCAACAGCTTCTTTATGTCTAGCCGTTCCTGCATCAGAAGTTTATAAGTTGCGGAAAGGGGATCCTCTTAGTAGAGATGATGTTGTAAGATTAATTGATTGTGCTACAGAATTTTTATGTGTGCCAGAGTCTAAAAATATATCTGTGGAGATTATCGACGAAGAACCCTCTTCGGAAAGTCGATTAAAATTCTACGTTAGAATTAATCTCAAAAATGGAGGTAATATCATTGGTAAAGAAACTCAGTATGGAATGAAGCGAGAACTGCCACTTAATGTAACAGGAAAAGTTATACAGATAGGGTTTCTCAAAAATGTCTCTATTCTCAGAAAATTCAACCGTATTTAAGGAGTTAATTTAATGGATTGGAAATCTGCCTCATCCTACTATGAAACCCGTCTCAGTGATGTCTTAAATATCCAACATTTTGCCGTTGACTTAGCCAAACTCCCCCAAGCTGAAGTTCCCTCTCAATTAACAGAAATCCTCCTGCAAGAGGCAATACCTGCTAACCGTCAACTCGAAAGACTGAGAAAAAAAGAATTTCGTATTGCTGTGGTTGGCTTAGAAAAGGCAGGAAAAAGTACCTTTATTAACGCATGGTTAGAATGTGATTTACTTCCTGCCAAAGGAGGAAGATGTACCTTTACCACCACTCAAATTTATTCCGTTAAAAGCGAATCTGAACAAAGATTAGAAGTGCAAACCCGCAGCGAAGAACAATTTATTCATCTCCTCAAAGAATTAGAAACCGTTGGCGCAAAAGAAGACTTAAAAACCATTAGAGAAAACGAAATCACTCTACAACAAGTCAGAAAGGAAGGTAATTTAGTTATTCCTTTTACTCGACTAGAAGACATCCGAGAACAACTAAAAAAATACGTTGCCGATGAAAAATACGCCCATGCAGTCCTAGAAGCCCGACTTTATACTAATAAACTCGCTCAAGCAGAAGGAATCGTCTTTTATGATGTCCCTGGTTCAGATTCTGGGTTAGCCAAGCACGTTGATGAAGCCCAACAAATGTTATCCGACTGTGATGCAGTCATCGTGATTCAGCGTTTTCGCAGTATTAGAGAAGCCGAATTAGAAATTATTAAATTTACAGAACAAGGTGATAAGAATGTCACCATTGCTGATAAATTATTTGTCTTTTTAAGTCATATTGACTCTCTTGGTAGCCCAGAAGCCCTTAAAACTCATATTACAGAAGCCTCTCAGGATTGGTTAAAACGCGCTAATTTACCTGTTAATCGCATTGTTTCTGGTTCAGCAGGAGCTTATTTAATCTTAAATAATCTGGCGGAAGAACCTACTCAATTAGAAATCGGACAAGCCAGCAATATTCAAGATAAATTAAAAACTTTAACTGGAATTATAGATGATGAAATGTTAAAAACTCAAGCGACAGGAATCCCTGAAATTAAACAAAAAATCTTTAATTATATTAATACTGAGCGAGTGGCAATTCTCAAGAAACGCTGTGAAGCTTCCATTGATAAAATTCTCAGCACCTCAGAGGACATTCATCATCTTGTCAGTCAAAGATTTCCCGAAAATCCTGAAGAAGCACAACGCTTTGAAGAGGAAAGAAGAAGAATTGATTTTTCAGAATGGTGGCATAGAAAATGGGAACAGATAAAAGCTGATTTACAAAATTTTTATGAAACATCCGTCATTAACAAACCCTTAGAAAAAGTTAATAACGAATCTTCCAGTAGTATCGAAAAATTTAAAGAACGCTATAGGCAATTGTTAGCCAGTGAAATGGCAAAATTAAGACAAGAAACTTTAAGAAAAAAAGAAATTATTTTTGACGCAAATTCTTTTCCAGACTTCGACAAAGTAAGAGCTAATTATGCTTGGCGGGATGACTTGTATGGGGATGTTAGAACATTTTTGGCTGCCCTTGCTCGACAATTAGCGGCAGAGTTAAAAGATGAAGCCTTAAAATTAGTCGATTATATGTCCTCTTTATTATGGGGAAGTTCTCAAGTAAAAGAACGACTTATTGGTTATTCAGAGCAGGAGTTTTTAACTCGCTTAGAAAATAGTTTATCAGTGTTATTTTTAAGATTTGCTCGTCCCGTTGCTGAAGCATTAATTCGCGGACCGGTTAACAGTGATACCCGCAGCCAAATTGTCAAATCCTTAGGGGCTGATGTGGAACTGATTGATAACTATTATCAAGGAGATGAACCTGCTTTTAGGGTCTTAAAAAAATACGTTAAATATGGTTCTGATTTACTCTTTAATCCTAGTCTTCGTCAACAGGTGTTAGGTGTAACAGAAATTGCCAAAAACGTTATCGGAATGACGGTAGATACAGTTATCGATTTAGCCGACCAATTAACCCCACCCAGAGAGGTTGTTACCTTTGAAGTAACTAATGATATTAACGCTTTTGAAGAATATCTACGCAATGGTATTTTTGAAGCGGCAGGATTTGAGTCCTACTGTATTCAAGAATTAAGAGGATTAGTGGATATTTTTCGAGAAAAAGAAGGAACATGGGCAGGTGTCGCCCAAAACGAATGGTATAAAGAGAATCCTCAGCTTGTAGCAGAATTACCCGCTAATTTGCAATCTCAAGAATTTAATTTAGAAGTTAGTGAACGACTGAGACAATTAGCAATTGCCTTGAAAAGAAATAGTTCCTCTCAGTAGCGTTAAGCTGCCCGCGCATTTAAATTGCTTGTTGAGACGAGGCAAGAGGCAAGAGGCAAGAGGCAACAGTAAAGGGATTGGGGGAGATTCGGCTAATCTTAAGAATAAGTGCTTTAAATGCG
>NZ_SFBZ01000229.1:0-13686 GCF_007095495.1 Microcystis sp. M_QC_C_20170808_M9Col
CCCCCTAAGCCGAGTTTTCAAGGTGCTGCGCCGTCCACTTGGTTTTCGAGACTGGCCTTTTAATTCTAACGTAAAGCCAACCTAGAACGGCGGGGTTTCAGACCCAAAATTTCCGATGACAATCGCAACGGCCCACTTAAGAGAACGATCCATTATTTTCCTCCCTCGTCTCTATAACGGCCACAGGGATTTACTCTCGTTATTGCAGTTGGGAAATCGCGCCAAGCGCGGAACAAACTGGGAAACGATCTAATTTAGGGTTTGCTGAAAAGTTTTTCCTGGTGGCAGGGTGTGGGGTGTGGGGTGTGGGGTGTGGGGTTTTACCCATTTTCAGGGAGTCAATTACCTAATTTTTAGGGAAAAAGTCCCTGAATTTTCCCCCCAATCACTCCAATCGCTGGCACTTTTTGATTTCAAAAAAGCCTAAAGATATTATCCAACAAGGTTTTTAGATTTATTCAGCCAACCCTAATTTAATTATCTCTTGCTTTGCCCACCGAGAGATGGTAGGATGGGGGGTTTGTGATTTTTCTTAATAATCCCCCTCGCCTACACCTACACGAGCTTCAAATACCCTTCAGAGCAGTCCTATCCGTAATTTGAAATAACTCCTCAATGCTCCCCCATTTCGCCCCCCTAGAGGAGAGAATTGCCACGATCAAAACCTCTAGCGGGGGAATAACAACGACTAGCAATTAAACCCAAAACTAACCACCAGAGGGTACTAACTTGGGGACGATACCAAACTGTATCAAAGAAACCGTGGGCAAGAATTCCAGCCATAGCGGCAATTGCCCCGATTAACCAAAAGCCTTGACTATCCATTTTATCGCGTAAAAGTTTAATTTGATGGATGCCTTGGCCGATAGTTGTGACTAATAACCAGAGGAAACAGGTAAAACCAATAATTCCCGTTTCTACCATGATTTCTAATAGCACAGAATAGGCACTTAAAGCCGTGTATTTTGGCTTCATGAATAGGGGGTAAATTTTCTTAAAAGCATCATTACCCGGTCCGATGCCCAAAAGCGGATAGGTTTGAATCATGCGGATAACTGCATCCCAAACATTAATCCGAAAGTTATTACTACTATCTTCCCGGCCCGCAAAAATACTCATCACCCGAATTCGCAGCGGTTCCACCAATAAAATCGCCCCTAAAACCACCACGGCTAAACCCCCTAAAACTAAGGGTAAAAGCCATGTTTGCCAAAATAACGGTAGATAACTTTTGAACCAATAAAATAATAGCAATAAGAAGACGATTCCTAAGACCATCAAACCAATCCAACCGCCACGACTCTCGGTAAAAAATAAACAAGCGGCATTGGCTAAAGTTAATAAAGCCGCTAAAATTTTCGGTAGCCATCCCTGCCACACAAACAAGGCTGCACCGCTAAAAGCAATACCAGGGAATAAATAACTAGCTAATAAATTAGGATTACCGAGATAACTATAAACCCTAGTATCTCCCGCTAATTCTGAAGTGGGATCGTTCCACGTTGCTAACTGTTCCGCACCAAAAATTTGCTGACGAATGCCGTAAACGCTCACTGCTAAAGCGGTTAAAACTAAAGTAGTCAGAATCCAATTTGTCTGGCGTGGCGAACGCATGATTCGGGCGGTAAAAGCAAAAAAGATTAGATTGAGAGTTAATTTAATTAATCCTTCCAAAGCTGCGGTTTTAACGGGAGAAAAAGCCGTAGAAACCGTGGCAATTCCCCAGTATAAAAGCACTAGAATGTGAATCGGTGTCACCCCAATTTTGCCTTCATCCACAAGGGTTAACAGTAGCCAATAACCGGCTATTGCTAACAATAAAAAACCGATTTGACTGGTGGAAAAAAACGGCGCAGTGGCGATAAGAAGAGAGATTAACAGCGCACCCATCAGTTCTGTCCACTCCACAAACCGGCTACCCTGTCGCCATTGACTAAAAAGGCCGACGAAACGATGCAGATAGCTATATTTTGACCAAGAAGCGGGGGAAAAGTTCAATAGGGTGATTTGTTTCCATAAAGCATTCATAGGGTTTTTAGTTGCGGTTGTCACCATCACACTTTGATTAAGATACCGATTGTATCTTAATTGTTGACTCTTGGGAGCGAAAAGAGTTTCAGTCTGGTGTCTTAGGGCAGCTTCACACAGTCAAAACCGGATAGCATAACCAGTCTAAGCATGGGGTGAACGTAAAGCTTGACCTAAACGAGTTAAGCCTTGGGAACAGTCAAAACGATCGAGATGTACTTCGATAAATGATAGGCGATCGATGTTACCCTGGGCAATCGATAAAGCCTTTTCTAATTCCCCTTCTGTCCTGACTTGACAACTCCAACTTTCCCCGTTAAATACTGCTGGTAATTGGTGATATTTCCACGGTTGTAGATCATTATAAATATTATCCTGAATTACCCGCTCGATCGTGTAACCGTCGTTATTAATTAAAAAGATAATTGGATTGAGATGGTGACGGATAATTGTCGAAAGTTCTTGGGCAGTCATTTGAAAAGCACCATCACCCACAAAGACGATAGGACGAGTATTTGGTGCGGCAAAAGCTACTCCTAAACAGGCGGGAATTGAATAACCAATAGAGAGATAAAATGCTTGACCGATAAAGTCGGTTTTTTGGGGCATTAATAAATCAATTGTGGCAATAATTGAGTCCCCTGTATCGGAAATAACAAAAGATTCTTGAGCGATAAAATGATTCATTCGCTCATAAAAACGAGCATTAGTTAATTTTTGCTCTGGCACGGCGATGAATTCTAAATTCTTCAATTCGGCCGCGGGTTTAATCTCTAGTGTAGCCGCTTCTTTGTGACTTAGCTTATCAATTAAACCCTCGATAAAATCCCCTAGGAATACTGGTTGATAGAAGTGATGTTTAATTTTTACTTTCTCGGAATTGGCATTAATCAAATTATTGGGATTTAAATTAGCCGTAAATCCGCCTAAATTCATGTCGGACATTATTGCCCCTAAACAGAGGACACAATCGGCATTTTCCACCCGTTGACTAACGTATTCGCGACTTAATGCCCCCACATAAGTGCCGATAAATTGCGGCTGCATTTCCGAAATTGACGACTTACCTAAAATAGTGGTGGCTAAGGGATAACCCGTTACCTCTAAAAGTTTCAGCAACTTATCCTGGAGTTTAAAACGATGGAATTCTACCCCTGCTAAAATAATTGGTTTTTCCGCTTTTTCTAATAAAAAAGCCGCTTCTTCAATGGCTTCTTCTAAAGCGGCGGCATCCGTGAGATTATCGGTTAAATAAATTGGCTTTTCTGAGGGGATACAGGGACGATAGACTAGATCCCGGGGAATTTCGATATACACGGGACGTTTGTGATGCAAACAAGCGGCTAAAGTTTGATCGATTTGACTGGCTGCTTGGGCAGAATTAGTGAGAATAACCGAGGCAACCGTGACTTTTTCCATGATGGACAATTGCAGATTATAATCGCCCGTGGTGTGGTGTAATAATAAATTATCCCGGCGAATCGAGCGATCGGAAGCCCCACTAATTACCACCAAGGGAACTCTTTCAGCGTAAGCACCGACCACAGCATTAACGAGGCTAAATCCCCCGACTCCGTAGGTGACACAGACAGCACCCATACCTTTGACTCGCGCGTAGGCATCGGCGGCATAACCCGCGTTAAGCTCATTACAGGTACAAACTAATTCGATCGGACTTTCCACCAAAACATCCATCAAATCGAGGACATAATCCCCCGGCACCCCGAAAACATGATTAACCCCTAAATTATGGAGACGCTGGCATAAATATTCGCCGATCGTGATCATAGCAATTTTCTCCCCTGTGTTGGCACTTTCACGCCGATCATAACGATTTTTTCAAAAAATAGGCTCATGTCCAGTAATAAACTGGAAAGTAAAAATCAGGAAACCTTGATTATATCTAGGCGATGGTGATCAATGCTATAGTATAAAGTCTGGGGGTTTTTCTTGGGTGTCAAAAAATATCTGCGGCACTTTTTCAGGTATAATTTTTACAGGAGATTTCCTAAAACTTTCGACTTAAATAAGGCTGACTGTTAATGATTTTTACTGAATTAGTTTTGCAAAATTTCGGCCCCTACGCCGGTCGTCAAGTGATTAATTTACGTCCCGAAAAAGACAACAATCCCTGTCCGATTATCCTTTTGGGAGGCATGAATGGCGGCGGTAAAACTACTTTAATGGATGCGATTCGTTTGGCTTTGTACGGTGCGCGGGCAAAGTGTTCTACTCGCAATAATTTAAGTTATGCCGAGTTTCTCAGTCAAGCAGTTAATAATCAAGCTTCCCTCATCGATCAAGCTAGAATTGAACTGGCTTTTGAACATCTAGTTAATGAACAATGGCGACAATATCGTATCGTTAGATACTGGACAAAACAGCCCAAAGATGGTAAGGATACCCTCGGTATTTTAGATGAGGATTGGCCCGATCCTGCCTTAGCTAATACTTGGGATGAATATATTGAAACTTTATTACCTTTGGGTATTTCTAACCTGTTTTTATTTGATGGGGAACAGGTAAAAGAATTGGCAGAACAGGATGTACCTCCTGACAGCGTTAAGGATTCGATGCAGACTTTATTAGGGTTAGAATTAGCGGAAAGATTAGCCGTTGATCTTGATATCTTAGCTAGTCGCAAGCGCCGGTTATTAGCAGCAGAAAATGAACTGGCAACTATTGAAGCTATTGAGAAAAAATTAGCTCAGTACCAAGAAGATTTAGAATTGGCTAGACAAGAGATGGAAACTCAACAAAAAAATTTAGATTTGGTTAGAAATGATTTTGATGCAGTCTCGGATAAATTTCGCATTGATGGCGGAAAAATTGCCGCCGAAAGAAGTCAATTAGAGAGCAGAAAAAAGGATTTAGATAAAAAGTTAGATAAACAGAGAGAATATTTAGGTCAATTGGCGGGGGAATTTTTACCATTAAAGTTAATTTTTCCTCTCCTAGAAGCGGCTAAAATTCAGGGAGAAAAAGAGCTAAAATTGCAATCGTCTCAAGTCGCTCAATCGGTTTTAGAATCCAGAGATAAAAAGTTACTTGCTTATTTAGAACAACTGAATTTAACTTTAGAACAATTAGACAATATTAGAGAATTTTTACAGCAAGAAAATCAGTTTTTAGCTGAGGATAGCGATTCTTTGATTACTCCTTACTTAGATTTAGACGAGGAGGCGATCGAGTTATTAAATCGAGTCTTAACCCATCAACTACCGGCACAAATTAACCTCGCTCATCAAGCAAGGTCACAATTAAGAAATCTGGAAGATGACTTAGATAATTTAGAGCGAGAATTAGCAGTAGCAGCCTCTCCCGAAGAATACGAAACCCTGAGTAATAACTTAAAAACCGCTCAGAAAAAGTATCTAAATGCTCAAGCGGAATACGAGCAAAGCCACAAAAATTATGAGGAAATCAAAAAGAAAATTGAGAAAACTAAAAAAGAATTATTTGCCTATAGTGAGAAAGCTTTAGAATCGCAAAGTAACGAACATATCGTCAATGCTATTGTCAAAGCACAGCAAACTTTAAAATTATTTAAAGAACGCTTAACTTTAAAAAAATTAAATAGATTAGAGGGAGAAGTGGCGGAATGTTTTCGTTATTTATTGCATAAGTCCGATCTGGTGCAGAAAATAGCGATCGATGCTGATACTTTTGGTCTATCTCTCTTTGGTCCCGATGGACAAAATGTGCCTAAACACCGTCTTTCTGCCGGAGAAAAACAACTATTAGCGATCGCTTTTTTGTGGGGATTAGCGCGAGTCTCCGGACGAGATTTACCCATCGCTATCGATACACCCCTCGGACGTTTAGATTCTTCCCATCGCCATAATTTAGTTGAACGTTATTTTCCCGCCGCTTCCTCTCAAGTCATCCTCCTTTCTACCGATACAGAAATTGGACAAAATGAGCTACTCTTATTAGAAGAACAGGAAGTAATCGCCAGAAAATACCTGCTAGAATATAATTCCCAACAACGTCAAACTACTATTCACCCTGACCGCTACTTTTGGTAAGATTATGACCGAGATAAATTCCCAAAAAATTCTCGCCCAATTAACTTGAGACATCGGGCCTTACTTTCGATTTTATCGCTCAATCCAAGCTTTTGGGGGGTTCTACCCCCCAAACCCCCCGTTGGGGGCGTGGCGCCGCCCCCAAACCCCGGAGCGCATTAGTTTTTCGGTGGGATGCTTACACGCGGCTGCTGATACATCTGTAATAATTTAAGAGTTACTGATAATTGCCGATTGTGGTTCTTCGTTACTTGGTATGGTTCGATCAGGGGGCAGAAATCGGCTAAATCCTTATCTGGCAAGAGACTTAATTGATTAGCTCGTTCTAGATTGAAAACAATTGGCAAAAATCGAAGATTGCATAACACAAACCGAAGAACCCCGATTGTCGTTATTTCTGCAAATTTGAGATGCACTCATCAGTTATCATTTATCAGTTATCAGATGCGAGTTATCAGTTATCAGTTCACTGTTTACCGATCACTGAAAAAAAGCTCCCCACTTCCCACTCTCCTATTAAACAGGATTGAGAATGACTAACTATTTTCTCATCAGTCAGAGCGAGGTAAAATTATAGATTATGGAATCACCGATCGAACGTTTTCGACTATCTCAAACCGCCAAAGATAGCCTAATAAAATTAAAACGCTACACCAAAATTGACCAATGGAATATCCTCTGTCGTTGGGCTTTTTGTCGTTCCCTTGCTGAACCGAGTCTCCCCTCTCCCGTTCCCATTCCTGCCGATAGCAATGTAGAATTATCCTGGAAAGTATTCGGGGGAGAAATGGCCGATATTTTCTTAATTGCCCTCAAACAACGTTGTCATCAAGACGGATTAGGAACCGATAAAGAAACTCTAACTCAACAATTTCGCTTACATTTACATCGCGGGATCGGTTATCTTGCCGGGGATACCAAGCTAAAAAAAATCGATAATTTAATCGAATTAGAGAGAGAAAGTCTCAGAGAATCTTAATCAAGAATAATCTGTTTTCAGGGGGAGCGCATCTCAAACGCTATTGACAATTGGCCAATTTTGTGATGGTATAGCAGTTTTCCTCAGGATGAGGCATGGGCAAGGGGCTTAAGCCCCTTGTTGGCAAAACTTGTCGATACCTCAGTAACGTGAAAAGCGCTATATTTAAAAGAGGGCGGCTATCGGGGGATGAGAAAAAATGGAAAATTTAATCGAGGAAGCACTAAGCCATCGAGCGATTAATCATCCGTATTTACTGGCTTTAGAAAAAGGAGAATTTCAACATATTGATGAAGTTCTGAAAGACTTTGCCAGTCAATACGGAGCTTATAGTGACTGGTTTTCCCGTTATTTAACAGCAGTAATATCAAAGCTAGAAAATCCCACTCATCGAAATCACCTGCTGAAGAACTTAGCTGAAGAAAACGGACATCTACACTATGAAGATCTCGAAGCAATCCGTAAATTAGGTATTAAGGACGAGTGGGTACAGGAAATTCCTCACCCACAGTTATTCAAGCGTTTTCAAGAAGCGATGGGAGTAGATAGCACGCAAACGCCTTGTGTTGAAGTGGAAATCTGGCGTGAATCATTCTTATCGCTGCTCCAGAATGGAAGTTCACTCCAAGCTATTGGAGCGATAGGTTTAGGGACTGAATCTGTTGTTAAATTTATCTACAAACACATTATTGAAGCGATCAAAAAACATACATCATTATCCTTGCAGCAATATGTATTTTTTCCTTTACATACAGAAGTGGAGGATGAACACAGCTTAACTTTAGTTGAGATTGCTAAAGAATTAGCCAGTGAAAGCGAACAGGCTGTTCTGGAATTACGGAAAGGAATGTTAAAAGCCTTAAATCTACGTGCTGCTTACTGGGACAATATGTATGAACGTGCGTTGGCGCTAGATAAATCTTTGACATCATCAGACCAACTCAAGATTGTTACGCTTTTCACTAAAATGATTAAAGGCAAAAAGCTGTCTAATCAGGAACTGGAACTTTTATTGCATCAAATCAATGACGTGCGTATTGAATTGACGGAAGACTTATCTACTGTTCCAGTGGAAAAACTACTACCCGGATTGAGTTCACTTTTGCTATACGGGATGCAAACGGAAAAGCACAAGGAAGAAGTTCTGAACTTGTTAAATTGGCTTGAAAATCCATCTGGTGAATGCCAATGCTCTCAAACAATATTAAGGCTTGCATCACAACTTTACCATGATTTTCAAACAGTGCGACTGGGAGCATTGACCGAAAAAATTAATGAACAAAAAAGCTTGACTCATGTGCAAGAAGGTAAAGAGCTTATTTCAACAATCAGCGCCAGCAACTTAGAAGCCTTATACAACAATAAGGTTGATAAACTCAATATTGATTTTAACGTATTTCGCCTGCCATTTGATCTAGAAGTTTTAGATGCGCGCCTAGTTATAGTCAAGCCAGGAAAGGCGAATGAAATGCACAGACACGCACATGAAACCGTATTTGTATTTCTTCAGGGTCAAGGAAAAGTTATTGTTGATCAATACGAAAACGAAGTCGAACCGGGTACTTTTGCTGTTATTCCCCGTTGGTGTGTGCATCAATCTGTGAACTTAGGAGAAGAAGAGCTAATTTTTCTGGCGATAGCTGATTTTGGATTAACTGGTAAAAGTTTTATGGGTAATTACTTACACAGTGCTAGACTAAAACAAAATTAGTGCAAATTTTATCACGTTAGATAGGTATGAAAGCAACACAAGAAACCAAAAAACTTTACGACGAAAGCGCAGCAGACTGGAAACGAGTAGAACCGATTTTGCTTTCTGATTACTCCGCGCGTCCCTTTGTCATTGATTTATGTGAACCGATTGTCAACAAGAATATATTAGATCTAGGCTGTGGGGAAGGTTATGTAGGAAGAGAGTTAATTAACCGAGGCGCTCAATATGTTCATGGGATTGATATTTCATCGCAAATGATCGAGCAGGCCTTGATTCAAAAAAACGAGCATCAGATTATTAATGCTTCCTATGAAGCTGGTGATATTCGTGATTTTGCGGTCACTGAGTCCGAACAATACGATTTAGTTCTGGCTATGTTTCTGTTCAACTACTTAAATGTTTCAGAAACTATTAGCACGCTGCAGAAAGCCTACCAACTTTTGAAATTCGGTGGATATTTCCTGTTCGCCGTCCCCCATCCCTCTTTACCTTTTCTGAAAAAAGATAAGTTTCCGTTTTATTTTAAACCGAAAGCTGGCTATTTTTCCGGACGCAATCAATTATTCCCCGGTGAGATTTGGCGCCGAGATAGAAAAGCCGTCGCCGTGCAATGTGTTCATAAAACTATGGAAGATTACTTCACATCTCTTCGTTTAGCAGCCTTCACAAAAATGCCAGAAGTTTATGAACTAAAAATTAATCAGGAACATTTAGAACTAGACCCAGAATTTTTTACTCCGCTCATTGACCTTCCCCTTCACGTTGCTTTCAAAATTCAAAAATGATTATACCGATTTCTGATCCTAATATTTCATTACTGACTTGGAAAAAATTGCCTGATCCTTCTCAACTATTTTTTCATTTACCAGAATCATTAGTCTCAGATTTACTAAAAAGAAGTAATCACAAATGGCTTGAAAAACCCAACGAAATAGGACAGGAAACAGTCAATAAAAATCTTTATTTTTTCCTACCATTTCGTGAGAAATTGCTCCGGGAACCAGGCATAATTATTTTCCGATTAGAACCGGAATTAACAGAAACGGAAATGCGGTTAATTTATGCTTTTATTTCTCGCATTTTTGGACTGCTAAACCACCGCTATGGCTATTTTTTTGATGTAATCGATCGAGGAATGGATTACACTAAAAAAGCTATACCCGTTTCGATGACGAATACAGAAACTGGCTATCATACCGATAGTACAGCCAAAAACTACTTCCCTGATATTGTTGGCTTACTGTGTCTTGCTGCCGCGGATGAGGGAGGAGATTCCCTGGTAGTAAACGCCGCCAATTTGTATCAATATTTCTGGCAAAACCATACAGACCTAGTTCCCTATCTTTACGAACCTTTGGCGCGCGATGTGATTACACCTGGAGAGATTAATTCTCAAGAAGCTATTCAAAATAATAATTTCCCCTTATTCTCAACAGATTCTCAGGGTCTGGTTTTTCGTTATATGCGGTACTGGATTGAAGTCGCTTACTCCAAACTAGAAATAGCGCAACCGGAAGCTATCACAAAAACACTCGACATCATCGACGACTTTTTTTCAAAACCAGAAAATACAGTCCGCTTCAAAATGAAAAAAGGTGATGTATTTTACATTAATAATCGCTTTTTATGCCACAATAGAACCGCTTTTAAAAATTCAGGAAAACCCCGACAGATGGTGCGTAGTTGGATTAACCTTTAAACAAAATACGTCCAAGGGAGAAAGTGAACTGGTGAAGGTACAGAGTACTATGACCTCAACCTCGTTGTCACCCCTTCAGGGGTTCAAACTCACCTTAAAAAACTTTCGGTCGGCCTAAAGTAGTGATATAGATAACTGCTTCATCGGAGGGAATTCCTAACACTTCATTAACTTGATCATCGAAAAAACCACCGATACCACTAACCCCTAACCCCAGATGAATAGCCGCTAAATTTAATCTCTGTCCCAAATGGCCCGCATCTGCATGAAGATAACGATAGACTCGATCGCCATATTTAGCCACTGCTTTTGACAGATCCGCCGTATGAAAAACCACAGCGGCCGCATCTCGTCCCAAATCCTGACCTAAACAGAGATAATGTAACTCTTGCCGGAAATTTTTAAAGCGAATTTGCCGCAATTCTTGGGCTTTGGGAGCATAATAATAACAGCCTTCCTCTAATCCGGTTACTGCCGAAACAGCGATAAAAGTTTCCAATAAATCCAGAGCAAAATAATCGGGATTGGGATCGAGATTTTGGCCGGCATAATCTTGGGGTTGATAGGTGAAATGCAGCAGCGCTCGCAATTCGTCTAAACTGAGACTAGCACCACTATAAGCGCGGGTAGATCTGCGTTTAAGAATCGTACTTTCGAGAGCGATTAAATCTTCCCCCCAATTGACGGGACGGGATGTCACGGAAACTTTTAGACAAAAAGGAAAATTATATTTATCTTCCCAATTAGAGGGGGTAACAGTTGCTTCTATCTTCTCATCTGTAGCTATGATAGTGGCTCGGTGTAGGGAGTTTAATAATTCTCCCTCGGGAATTTCGGGATAAAGAGTCGTGGTTGCCGAAGGGAGTGCCGTGGTACTATGGGGGAGATTTTGCCGGATATTGAGCAGATCTGCCAAAGGAATCACCGTCATGACACTTTCCTTCTCGGAATCGAGATAAAGCAATTCATTCATCTGGATATCGTTAAAACCACCGATTAAATGGGCCCGATAGTCATTAATCGAGGCTGATAGCTCAATATTGCCCAATAAATGCCCTGTATCGAGGAAAATACGCCGATAAGCTCGATCTTCGTAGCGCCAAGCGGACCGATAAAAAATGGCACTGGTAACTAAAGCGATATCGGTATTTTCTAAAACAGGATTCCAGAAACAAGCAGATTGTAGGTTGGTCCAGACATCACTTTCCCAGAATAAAAGCAGCGAGTGACTTTGACCTTGGTAACTGTAGAGACCGGCGGGTAAAAATTCCGTGCCACGGGAGATCAGATAGACCTCGGCGGGGTATAATCCACCAGCAGAGGGTGCGGAACGTAGGTACAAGGGACTACCCATAGTGGCGATTTTGGCAGTTAAACCATAGCTACAGCCCAAAATTCGCGATATACGTCGCCAAAAGTCTCCTTTTTGGGGAACTGTTTGACGGGAGAGGTAGGGTTTGAGATCGAAAGTCTGACCGATTTTGTATTCTTTGAAGGGATGGGGTTGTTGACTCCAATCAAGACCTTTACTTTTTGAGGCGATCGTCTGGGGGTCGTATTTGGTACGCTCGTGATAGTATTGGGCGATCGAGATTGGCTGATCTGGCATGATAAAGATGGGCTGTCTAAGCTTTACTTTTTAGTTTGACATACTCCCACCCCTAGAAAACGGGTTTCTGAAAGAAACCCGTTTTCTAAATACTCCCCTCTCCCACCCCCCTGCTCTACGATGTCGGGTAGGGTTGATTCATGAATCAACCCTACCCTTGATAAGGGGGGTGGGGGGTTGGGGGTGAGGGTAATTAACCATATCTGCCATTACTTTAGAAAAATAGTATAACTGCTATAATTATCCCATGGCGGCTCAACCCAGAGAAATTCGACGTTATGTTACCAGTGACGGCAAAGTTCCCTTTGCCCAATGGCTCGATTCTTTGCGGGATATTAAGGCTAAAACTAAAATTGCTCAACGCCTAAACCGGGTTAATTTAGGTAACTTAGGGGATTATAAATCAGCTTTGAGCAGGAGTTTATGAACTACGAATAGACTAGGGTTCTGGTTATCGCGTTTACTTTGGACAAATCGGAACAACGATTATCTTACTCCTGTGTGGAGGAGATAAAAAAACGCAAGCTAAAGACATTGAAATAGCTCAAAAATATTGGCAAGACTATAGGAGCCGAGAAAATGCCAGTCAGTGATAGTTATCATGATTCCCTGATCGAATCTCTTAAAGATTCCCATTATGCAGCAGTTTATCTGGAAACTCATCTCGAGGGAGATGAATATGAATTTGAATCAGAATTACTCAGACTCGCGTTCAATCACGTCCTAGAAGCCCTTGGCCCTCAAAATCTAACACCAGAACAAATCAAAATTCAGGCGAAGCAATTGGAAGAACTAATGCAAAAACCTGCACCTGAAGCCATGAATCAACTAACCTCTTGGCTTCAAGCTTTAGGATTGAAATTAACGATAACGGTCGCTTCAAAAATGCCAGAAATAAATCATGAAAATGACGCTGTTAGTTCAATCAAGATTACAGTGTAGTTTGTAGTTTGGTTTTTTTGATGACAAATTGATAGCCGCTTAACGCACCCTACACAGAAAAGGGGTTTCTGAAAGAAACCCCTTTTCTAAATAGGGTTTGCTGAATAAATCTAAAAACCTTGTTGGATAGGGTTTTTAGACTTGTTTTCCCTCAAAAAGTGCCGACCTTTGGAGTGATTGGGGGGAAAATTCAGGTACTTTTTCCCTGAAAAATAATACCGTTACAATGTTTGAGAGGTCTGAGTGGGGCTCTTCTGGTTTCTGTGTGGAAACTAGGTCTATACTGATAGTTTCTTCAGCAAAATAGTCCTAAAAGTCTTTCCCAGTAAACATTTCACGATTCTATAAGCAAAAATTATCACACAAAGTCGAGAAGAGCCTGAGTGGTAACTGATAACTGATAACTGAAATGACTACACCTAGCTTCACCATTCCCCAATCTGACCCTCCCCTTTCCCCCCGGCAATCCTTGCCGACGATGTACGATTTACCTAGTGACAATCCACTGGAACCCGGTTTGCCTGACGAATTTCACCTATTACAACCTCAGTTATTACTGCTGACTTTCCAGCCTCCCAACTGGGAACCAGAGCTAGTTTTTAGCGCCGCTGACCTTAACCTTTACTACGATGTCAGACACCCTCAATGGTACAAGCGTCCTGATTGGTTTGGGGTGGTCGGTGTTCC
>NZ_SFBZ01000023.1:0-28344 GCF_007095495.1 Microcystis sp. M_QC_C_20170808_M9Col
GTTAAGATGTTGGTGGCTCATTTTTGGGTCTGATTTGTTTTTGTTAATGATCAGACAGTACCTGATGAGCCTTTCTTTGTCAACTCTTGAGGTTGATGCGTTTCATTTTTGAATTGGCGCATGAGTAGCATCATTAATAGACTTTGATGTAACAACTCCTTCATTGATATAAGCATCCCTTAACTGTAAAACTTCAGGTGTTATAGTCATTTCAATTAAGATTGAGAATATCAATGCCAGAGTTCATAAGGGTTTAACTGGTCTAGAGTGTATCAGACTTATCTGAAATGACTATATCTTAACTACTTCAATAACTCTCTGCGGAATCGATAATAAAATATCTTTAACCGCTTGGGGGGCATTAATTAATTCGCTAAGAATGATATCACTCATTAACAAAATAAACTTTTCTTGCTTAATGGCTTCCATCAATTGATTGGACTCTAAGGAAAATTCATCATCTAAACAGCCTCAAATGACTGATGTATCGATATAAACTCTAAGTTTTTTCATAACGATTTTAGCTCGTCAATTTAATATTTTCTCAATTAAAGATGGTTTGTTGCCTTGTAGTTGTTTAGCAAAAGTTTCTCCTGCTTCAAGTTGTCGTCTAATTTCTTCTCGATTGTCATGGTAATAGGCCAAGGCCGCATAAACATCTGCTAGGGTGATAGTAGGATGATGATAAATAATTTCATCTGGTGACATTCCCATTCTTTCATGCCAAATTACAATATCTTGAACTTTAATTCGATGTCCAGCAATACGAGGTTTTCCACCACAGATACCAGGAGTGATTTCAATATGTTGTGAGATAACTAAAGATGACATAATTACTTGCCAATAATATTAATAAATTGTTATTATCGTACCATTTTTTCCCCAGTAAGGCCACATCAGTGCGATCTCTGCTCTTTTAGAGTGGATTAAGGTAGTGTAATGCACCTTATTGATAATAGAATTTTTGAAACCTAAAAGTCGAGGGCTTTGGTTTTAAGATTTATCAAGCTTAAAGTACAGTTAACATTAAGCTATAATAATCATTAGTCAACAACAATTATTACTATGTCTTTTGCAGCTAAATATCGAGATCGGATTGTGATTAACCCAGACATTCGCAGTGGCAAACCTTGCATTGTCAATACTCGTATTGCAGTAGCAGATATTTTTGATTATCTAGGAGGAGGGATGACTATTGAAGAAATATTAGATGATTTCCCCGATCTTACCTTAGAAGATATACAAGCCTGTTTTGCATTTGCCGCCGAGCGGGATCGTCGTTTAATGGTTATTCCCTATGAAACTGCTATTTGACGAAAATTTATCACCTAAACTACCTCTGTTACTGGTATCACATTTTCCCGATAGCGCTCATGTTAGAGATTGTAGCCTAAAAGGGTTTCCCGATCAAAGGATTTGGGAATATGCGCGTATCAATGGATTGATAATTGTCTCGAAAGATGCTGATTTTTATCAACGGAGTTTGTTGTATGGCCAACCTCCAAAGTTCATCTGGTTGAGGATTGGAAATTGTACCACTCATCATCTAATCAGTCTTATTTTAAAACATAAACAAGCTATTAAGAGATTTAGCGATAATTCTACCGAGTCCGTTTTAGTAATTGCATAATCATATATTATCCTCAGCGATCGCTTTTCTGATCGGGTGCATTAACAAAGTATAATGCACTTTATTTATTGTCTATTGATAAAATGATCCAAAGACGTTAATTTAAAAGATTGAGGTAAGGCAGTTTGTTGGGTTGGTTTTGTGTTAAAATTAAACTGGAGTAAATTCTAATCCCCGATGAAAATTTCAACAGAACAATCACCATGAACTTTTATACCGTTATTCTGAGAAAAAGTGCAAATTATTGGGTTTCATTATGTCTTGAAAATGGATTAGTTGGACAAGGAGAAACTCAGGAAAAAGCTATTGAGAAACTAAAAGAAGCGATTGAATCTTTTTGGGAGATTTATCATGATCAAGCCAATATATATACCAGTCCTATTCCTATAGACGAACTTCATGAATTTTTAACTGTGGGAGATTCTGAAACTCCCGAAACTTACGAACTCAGAAAAGTTTATGCCTAAAAATATTCCTTCTCTTAAACCCAAAGCACTAATCAAAATTCTTGAAAAAGGAGGCTGTCAATTTTATCGAGAAGGAAAAGGTGATCATCGTTTATATTGTAGAGTATTGTATAATCAACGTCGAATCGTTCCTATCGATATAGGTGCAAAAGAAATGTCCCCTGCTTATGTTTTACGAATTTTTAGACAATTTGGTTTTACAGATGAAGAAATAGAACATTTATTAAAATAGATGATTGAATGGTTTTTTTCAAACGAAGAAATTATCTATTCTAGTACGCTTTATCTTAATTTTATTTCCAAAAGCTAAAATAAAGTGATAGCTACCTTTTTAAGGTACATTAACGCGATAGTAAAACCCTCGATTGCTTGTTATAAATTGATTTAATGATTAATTTTCACCCAGTCATCGTCGATAAATTAGCCTCCCTTAAAAACAGGTAAAGTGACTATCACCATTTTGCCTAATTTTTTCACTCTGGTAATGAACTTTTGATTATGAAATGATCCAAATTTGAGGAGAATTTGCCATCTCAATTGTTAAGATTTCGTAACTATTCTGATTGACTGGTATCACCTGAAATGCCCATGCGGATCACAAAATTGGTCAATTGTCAACACCTTTTGAGATGCTCTCACCCTGTAGAAAATCAAGAATATTTTTTAGGTGGAATAGGAAGATGAAATTTATCAATAAACTAATAAATTATCATCACCTAAACCACTTTCTAGCCTAATTAATAGGGCCATTTCCAGTTAGTAATCTCGTCCTTATCGATGCCATTGGTAAAAGCATAATCGAGATTATCGATAATAGCATTTTTCATCCGTTCTTTCACATGACCGGCAGCAGAACCTAATTTCGGCACGCGATCAATGACATCAATTACTAGATGAAAACGATCAACTTGGTTACGAATCGCTAATTCTAGGGGAGTATTAATATTCCCCTCTTCTTTGTAACCGCGCACATGAATACGTTCTTGATTGCTGCGACGGTAGGTAAGTTTATGAATCAGCCAAGGATAACCGTGAAAATTAAAGATAATTGGCTTATCAGTGGTAAATAAACTATCAAAATCCCGTTCTGATAAACCGTGGGGGTGTTCACTTTCCGACTGTAATTTAAACAGATCAACCACGTTGATAAAGCGAACTTTTAAGTAAGGGAATTCTTCCCGCAGAATTGCCGTTGCTGCCAGGGATTCCTTAGTGATAATATCCCCACAGCAAGCCATAATTACATCCGGTTCATCGGGATTGATTCCGTCATCATCGTTACTTGCCCAATCCCAAATACCGATACCTTTAGTGCAGTGTTTAATTGCTTCTTCAATGGTCAAGTATTGCAGGTGTTTCTGTTTATCAGCAACGATAATATTAGTGTAATCCTTGCTCTTGAGACAGTGATTAGCCACACTTAATAAACAGTTACCATCGGGGGGAAGATAAACCCGCACCACGTCGGCACTTTTATTGGTTACTAAATCGATAAAACCGGGGTCTTGGTGACTAAAACCATTGTGATCCTGCCGCCAAACCACCGAGGATAACAACAGATTCCAAGAGGAAACAGAAGCGCGCCAAGGTACATGATTTTTGCAGATATCGAGCCATTTAGCGTGTTGGTTGAACATGGAATCGATAACGTGAGCAAAAGCCTCGTAGGAGTGAAATAAACCGTGACGACCGGATAATAAATAACCCTCTAACCAACCGACTAAAGTATGTTCACTCAGTATCTCCATCACCCGACCATCGGGAGATAATTGGCTACCATCTAAATCCTCCGGATAGGTATCGGCTAACCAAGCTTTTTTAGTCACTTCATAGAGAGCCGCTAAACGATTAGAAGCAGTTTCATCGGGACCAAAAACGCGAAAATTAGTCATATTATTTCGCATTACATCCCGCAAAAATACCCCCATCACTCCCGTGTTTTCCGCTTCCACTTGGCCCGGGTGGGTGACATCTACGGCATATTGACGAAAATCGGGCATTTTTAGGTCTTTACGCAGCAATCCGCCGTTAGCGTGCGGGTTAGCACTCATGCGACGATGACCCCTAGGAGCGAGTTCTTTAAATTCTGGCTTAAATTTACCCGTGGTATAGTCAAATAATTCCTCCGGGTTATAGCTTTTCATCCACTCCTCTAATTTTCTCAAGTGTTCGGGGTTTTCCTGCATGGCCCCCATGGGTACTTGGTGAGCGCGCCAGAATCCTTCTACTTTATGACCATCAACGTTTTTCGGACCCGTCCAACCCTTGGGAGACCGGAGGATAATCATCGGCCAGGGGTAACGTTTAGCAATACCCGTGCTGCGAGCTTCCTGTTGATAGAAGCGAATCTGATTGATACAGTGTTCTAGGGTAGCGGCCATTTTTTGATGGCAGTGCATGAGGTCTTCATCTTCCTTACATTCGACGATGTAGGGAGTGTAACCGTAACCGACAAAGAGACTTTCTAACTCGTGGGTCGAAATACGGGAGAGAATGGTGGGATTAGCGATTTTATAACCGTTTAAGTTTAAAATTGGCAGTACCGCACCATCGCGAATCGGGTTAAGGAATTTATTCGAGTGCCATGCGGTAGCAAGGGGACCGGTTTCAGCTTCCCCATCACCCACCACCACGGCCGTAATGAGGTCGGGATTGTCAAAAACAGAACCGTAGGCATGGGAAACACTATAACCCAGTTCGCCGCCCTCATGGATAGAACCGGGGGTTTCGGGGGTGACGTGACTGCCGATGTGACCGGGAAAAGAAAATTGTTTAAAGAATTTTTGTAATCCTTCCTCGTCTTCACTTTTATCGGGGTAAATTTCCGAATAGGTTCCTTCTAGATAAACCGGACCGAGTACCCCCGGCGCCCCATGGCCCGGACCGGCCATAAAAATCATATCGAGGTCGTATTTTTTGATTAAACGGTTGAGGTGAACGTAGGTAAAACTTAAGGCCGGACTCGCTCCCCAGTGACCAAGTAAGCGATACTTAACGTGTTCGGGTTTAAGATGTTCTTTGAGGAGGGGATTATCGCGCAGATAAATCATACCTACAGCTAAATAGTTACAAGCGCGCCAATAGGCATGGGTTTTATAGAGTTCGTCTTGAGAAAGGGGATTTTGTTCTGTTAAGGGTCTTTCTGGTGTGAATACCATGAATATTTCTCCAATATCTATGAAGGATGAGATTAAGAGAGTTGATAGACAATTTCTCCAGATTATCGAGAGGGTTAACCCTCGGTCAGTTTTCAAACTGTAATCAAGAGTCTAACCTTTTGGGGCGCAAAAAACTATTAAAATAAGCTATATTTTGCCAATCTGACTTGGGGAATTTATGTCAGTCGGGCGGGGTTTTTAAATGGCTTTTAAAGGCATATTAATATGTTCTTAACTTAGGTATCAATCATTCTCAGAAAGCTTTTAATGATTTTTTAATGTCGGCTTTTCCCAAAAGGCTATATAATCACATTCTCGTTGGTCGGCCAAGGCCTAATTAGGTTTTCTCGATGCCGGTGGCGAGGACGACTAGGGTAGCAAATTGATGATTTTTTATCTTGGAAGCACTGAAACTTAAAATCTTTCTATACTTCATCTAGCGATCAACAAAAGCTGATTAGCATATATAGTGATTCTCTACAGGCTAATCAATTCTCAAATTATTTTTTCTTGATCGTGCCTAAGCTTATCGCAGCTGCAAAGGAGTTTTTTTCATGACAAAAGTAAGAGTCGCTATCAACGGATTTGGTCGTATCGGTCGCCTCGTTTTTAGGGCCGGTATCCAAAATCCTGATTTCGAGTTTGTTGGTATAAATGATCTCGTCCCCCCCGATAATATTGCCTATCTGCTCAAATACGACTCCACCCACGGACGTTTTCAGGGTACGGTAGAAGCGAAAGAAGATGGCATCGTCGTGGATGGTAAGTTTATCCCCTGTTACTCGATTAAAGACCCCGCCCAACTGCCCTGGGGTGCAACCGGGGCCGATTATGTGGTCGAGTCCACCGGTTTATTTACCACCGCCGAAGGAGCAGGAAAACACCTAGAAGCTGGGGCCAAACGGGTGGTTATCTCCGCACCCACCAAAGATCCCGACAAGATTCGTACTATTGTACTAGGCGTTAACGATAATGAATACGATCCCGCTAAGGATCTGATCGTCTCTAACGCTAGTTGTACCACCAATTGTTTAGCCCCGATCACCAAAGTTATTAACGATAACTTCGGACTAGCGGAAGGATTAATGACCACGGTACACTCGATGACCGCCACTCAACCCACCGTGGATGGTCCATCGAAAAAAGATTGGCGCGGTGGTCGCGGCGCTGGTCAAAATATTATCCCCTCCTCCACGGGAGCAGCCAAAGCAGTAACCCTAGTTATTCCTTCCCTAAAAGGCAAATTAACCGGTATGGCCTTCCGTGTGCCAACTCCCAACGTTTCGGCGGTGGATTTAACCTTTAAAACCGCAAAAGCCACCAGTTACGAGGAAATCTGCGCCGCTATGAAAGCCGCCAGCGAAGGACCGATGAAAGGTATCCTCGGTTATACCGATGAGGAAGTGGTATCGAGTGACTTTATCACCGACCCCCATTCCAGTATCTTTGATGCTAAAGCTGGCATTCAACTTAATGCCAATTTCTTTAAGGTCGTCTCTTGGTACGATAACGAGTGGGGTTACTCCTGCCGGATGTTAGACCTGATGAAAATGATGGCAGCCAAGGAAGCAACCCTAGTAACAGCCTAAATCAGTGATCAGTTATCAGTAAACAGTAACCAGTGATCAGTAAACAGTAAACAGTAAACAGTGAAAAGACAGCACTGTTAATGCCATTAGACATCTCCAAGAGTTAAACAAAATAGTTCTATGGCTGAAATGTATGTCTTTGTCTATTTAATATTGCTCACTTAATAAGTAGGTGGGTGTTAAAAATTGTCAGATCCCCCCTTATCAAGGGGGGCAGGGGGGATCCCCCCACTTAATACTCAAATCTGATAACTGATCACTGATCACTGATAACTGATAAGATGAATCCAAAATTTAAAGATATTACCGCTTGGGAACAGGCACAATTGTTAATGCAGCCGGCATTTATTCGGGTGCTGGATAATCTGCGTAAACAGTTAGAAAATTCCCTCTGGAAAGGAACTTATACAGAAATTCAAGATCCCTATCCCAGTTATCTGCTCTGTTTGACTTATCTCGATCGCTCCGTTACTGTAAATATTTGGGAACTTTGTTTTCAAGTCTGTTTTCTCGATTATCCCACCGATGAAGGAGAGAGCGTCACCATCGATACCAGTCTCCTCGATCCCACCGGTGAACTAGATTGGCAGAGTTTGGAAACGAAAACCGAGCGCATTATTAAGCAATTATTCGCTAATTTACCCCAATGAAAGCAGATTTAGAAACGATCAAGGCAGAGTATGCCGCTAATTTTCTGAAAAATTACAGTAATGATCCCCAAAGTTTAGCATCCCAAACAATTTTAATCGATCGCTCCGATTGGGGTTTATTAGAATTAAAAGGCCAGGACCGACTGCGTTTTCTCCACAATCAAACCAGTAACGCGATCGATCGCCTGAAACCGGGTCAGGGTTGTGAGACAATTTTCCTTAACTCTACCGGTCGTACCCTCGATTTTGTCACAGTTTACGCTGGCGATGATTCCCTCCTCATCCTCGTTTCTCCCCAACGTCGTCAATTTTTACTGGAATTGATCGATCGCTATATTTTCCCCTTCGATAAGGTGGAAATTAGCGACTTAACCGATAATTTTGGCATTGTCACCCTAATCGGTAGTGAAAGCGGGCAATACCTGCAAAAAATCGCCATTCCAGAGCAGATTTTAACGGGGGTGGAGCATAGTCATTATCTCCTTTCTCAACCCGCCCTGAGAGTGGCCGTCGGCACCGGCTTAGACCTACCCGGATATACTTTAATCGTTGCCGCCGCCGAAGCCGGTCCCCTCTGGGAAAATTTAATTAAAAATGGCGTTACTCCCGCCGATGAGCAGGTGTGGGAATACCTGAGAATCCATCAAGGCCGACCGGCAGTCGATCGAGAATTAACCGAAGATTATAACCCTTTAGAGGCCGGTTTATGGCGAGCGATCGTCTTTGATAAAGGTTGTTATATTGGTCAAGAAACTATCGCCCGTCTCAACACCTATAAAGGCGTAAAACAAAGACTTTGGGGCATAAAACTCAGCCAACCCGTCCCCAGCAATACCCCGATTATTTTAGAAGCGCAAAAAGTCGGTTTACTCACCAGTGTGCTGGAGGATTTTGGCTTGGGTTATGTGAAAACAAAAGCGGGAGGAGAGGGTTTAAAAGTACAAATCGGCGAGGCAACAGGAGAATTAATCTCTTTACCCTTCCTCTCTCACGAATACCCCTTTCAGTGAACAGTAATCAGTAAACAGTGATCAGTAATCAGTAATCAGTAATCAGTGACCAATCACTAATCAATGATAACTGATAACTCACATCTTATAAGTAGTTGTGCAAAATTAATTTATTGGTTAGGATAGGCAAAAGGCAGGAGGCAAAAGGCAAAAGCTTTATCGAAATGTGTAATTAATTTTGCTTAGATACTTAACTAATAACTAATAACTAATAACTGATAACTGATAACTGATAACTGATAACTGATAACTGATAACTGATAACTGAAAAACCCCCTAACCCCAGCGACTAGCGATAGGCATTCGCCAACCAGTGCCAAAAGCGCGATCGCTAATTTTTAGACCCGGGGGGGCTTGTTTGCGCTTAAATTCGGCATTTTTAACTAATTTAATCACTTTCTGCACAATTTCAGCCTCAAAGCCGGCGGCGATAATTTGTTCGGCGGATTGATGGCGATCGATTAATAGTGCTAAAATAGCATCTAAAATCTCGTAGGGAGGTAAAGAATCTTGATCCTTCTGATTGGGTTTTAATTCAGCACTAGGAGCTTTATTAATCACATTCAGGGGAATAATTTCCCCGTGCCGATTTAACCAGCGACAGAGGGAATAAACCCTCGTTTTCGGCACATCAGCAATCACTGCTAAACCACCATTCATATCACCGTAAAGGGTGCAATATCCCACCGCCATTTCTGATTTATTGCCAGTGGATAATAGTAAATGACCGAATTTATTAGAGAGAGCCATCAATAAATTACCGCGAATGCGTGACTGAAGATTTTCTTCAGCAATACCGAAATCAGTCCCAGCGAAAAGCCGCTCTAAAAGTTGATCATAAGCGGTCATAATTTCTTGAATTGCTAACTTCTCACTTTTGATACCTAAATTATTAACTAAAGCCACTGCATCGCTAATGGAATGGTCGGAACTATAGGGAGAAGGCATCATCACAGCGAGAACATTTTCTTTACCTAATGCGTCAGTGGCAATAGCGGCAACTAAACTGGAATCAATGCCACCACTCAAGCCGAAAATTACCCGTTTAAAACCGCATTTCTGCACATAATCTCGCACTCCTAAGACTAAAGCTCGATAAATTTCCTCATCTTCATCGACGGGTAAAGGATGAATAACTGCGGGTAACAAATCCTGATTAAACTCGATTAATTCTAGGCTAGAAGTAAATGCTTGGGCGCGATAAATCACTTCTCCTTGTCGGTTAAAAGCAACGCTATCACCATCAAAAATTAAATCATCATTACCTCCCACTTGATTGACATAAACTATAGGTAAATTATATCTAGTGGCACTATGGGATAATAAAGATTCTCGCAATTTTTGCTTACCGACACTGTAGGGAGAAGCGGAAAGATTAACGATTAAATCCACTCCTAAATTAGCTAAATCGGCGATGGGATTAACCGCGTATTGACGCTGACCCCAAAATTGTTCATCATTCCAAACATCTTCACAGATAGTTACACCAATTTTAAAATTATTTTCTGTTAGTTGAAAATATTGACTTTCTTTCCCAGAAGCAAAGTAACGATCCTCATCAAAAACATCGTAGGTAGGCAATAAACGTTTAGTAAAAATTTGTTTAATTTCTTGACTTTTCAACAAAGCTATGCTATTAAATAACGGCTTTTCTCCTCTGACCGTTGCCGAGGGATTTTTTTCGACAAAACCGACTAAGACGGCTAACTTTTCTGGTAATTGTTGGGACAATAATTGCAATTGTCGAGACATTTTCTCCACAAAACCCAGATTTAATAACAAGTCTCTGGGAGGATAACCACAGAGGGATAATTCTGGGGTTAAAAGTAATTCTGCTCCCTGATTAAATGCTGTTTGAGCAGCCTCTAAAATTCTTTGGGCATTTCCTTCGATATCTCCAACAATGGGATTTAATTGAGCGATAGCAATTCTCATATTTTTTCCTATTTAAACAAAAACTAAGGGTTGCTCTTTAAAGGGACCAAAAGCTTTTTCATCAAAGCGATATAAACTAGCAGGACGACCGGCACCACGAGAGACTTTTAAACCCATATCCTTGAGAAATCCTAATTTCAATAGCCGATTTCTGAAGTTAGAATAATCACTAAAATTTTTACCTAAAATTGTCTCATAAAATTGATAAAGATCATTTAAAGTAAATAATTCTGGTAAAACCTCAAAAGCGACGGGACTATACTCTACTTTATTGCGTAATCTTTGCCAGCCATATTCCAAAATTTGACCGTGATTAAAGGCTAAATCTGGCACTTTATCAATCATATACCAAGTGATATTATAATCCCGTTCAGTGATTAACTTTGCTTCTTCAAACCGCACTAAAGCGAAGTAACTCACCGATAGATAACGTTTCCCAAAACTCTCGGCCGCTGCCGGGGAATCTCCCTCTGGACTGCCAAAAGTATATAACTGTTCCAGATAGAGATTATTGACGCTAATTTTCTCGGCTAAAATTCGATAGGCTGCCGTTTCCAGTGATTCCCCATTTCTAACTAAAGTTCCGGGTAAACTCCAGTAATTACTAAAGGGTTCTTCCCGTCGTTTAATCAGAAGCACCAGCAGCCGATTTAATTGGGTATCAACGGAAAAGATCACGTTATCAACTCCCACTTTAAAATCAGCTAGAGATTTATTAGCTAGGGTATTTGGCGATTTCATGCGTAAAGTTTTTGACCTTCGATATAATCTTTAATCGGTGCGGGAACAGCCTGTTTATCGCCTTTTTCTCGATAATCTGTTGAGGATACAGCCGGAGCAAAGACATCGGCAATCAGACAATCACCCCCTAATGTTTGCAGTTGTTCAATATCATCTTGATTAATAGGATATCCGGGACGGGGAATCACAAGAATTTTGACTTTTTCTAGTAATTCTTGGCTACGATACCAGTGCCTAATTTGTCCAGCTAAATCAGAACCAATGACTAGGGTATATTCCTCCTGTTCTCCCCAAATTGCTTGCGCTTTTTCCACACTAATTAAGCTACGTCGATCGCTTAATTCTCGTCGCAGTTGTATATTATCCCTTGGGGGTTGAATATCCCGGATGAGCAAATTTAACATCCTCAGACGATGTTCGAGACTGGTTTGATGATTTTTAAAGGGATTATCGGCAGCCCAAACCGCAACGATATCGTACTGTTCCGATAACCATTTTAGTATGGCTTGATGACCGGCAGTAGGAGGATCGGCACTGGTTCCAAAAAGGGCAATTTTAAGCATAGGATTCAATTGCTTGCTCACTGAGGGATTAGTTTAACTCTGCTCAAGCTTGGCAAAGATTAAGTAGGTAGGTGTTAAAAGTTGTCAGATGCCCCCCTTATTAAGGGGGGATTAAGGGGGGATCGCCTATCGGCACCCCCCTTATTAAGGGGGGCAGGGGGGATCGAACCTAAAATCCATTTTTAATTTAATTATAACCAGCTACTTAACTTCTCCCCATTATAGTTGATTTTACCAAAATAGGGCAAGAGGATCAGTGATCTCCTGCAAAAGTAAGTTATCGAGCCGCTATCGGGTCAAAATATCTAAAACCTCGGATAAATTCGACATAATCTTAGGTTTTATGAATAGGATAGTTATCTCTTATCTTTTGTCTGCTATCGCCGTTCATTCTTTTTTCGGTGATATTTTAAGTTTTGCTGTAAATTTGACTCCAAACTCCATTCCTAACTCTAATTCAGCCTCCCATTCGAGATTCCGTTTTTTGCAAGCATTATTAAACTCATCATGAACTTTATCAATCAACTGGCTTAAGTCATCAATTGCCTGCTCAGGATCGATGAAGAGTGGAGCTAAAATCACGGACTCATCTTCACTTTCGCCAGATTTTTCAGTATTTCGACTCAGATCATCTCGTTGTACAAAAACGATTTTAGGTTCTAAGGAAACAATTTTTAGTTTTTGAGTTGGCTGGAGATTATCAGACATTTAATCTTTCCTAAATCTTGATGAATAATAGAGGAACCCACGTTAAAGCGAAATAAATAGCTTTTCTAGTTTAAGAGTTTTTTGAGGATAATCAATGATTACCTTTAATTCTTTGAGAATGTCCCCTCCTAAAATCCCATCAATATAGTATTGTGAGAATACTCCCGGAAGAGAGCCAAAAAAAACTTCTGTTTCACTAAACAAAATAGAACCTATTTCCAGTCTATCAAGCCTAGCAGTCCTATACCGAGAACTACCCGTTGCACCACTTCCCCGAACAGATGATTGAGATGTCGGTAAATCTAGAAAGTCTAATAAATCTGGATGAAAGACAGTCATCTGTGACCCCGTATCGAGTAGGACATTAACCGTTCTTCGGTTGTCGTTAAACTCAACAGTGACTGGAATCACCCACATAGACAATCTCTCAAGATTGTGGTCTCCCTCAAATGTATGTTCAACGACAATGACGGCCATGTAGATTAAGGATGATGGGGTAAGGATAAAAGCTGTAGCGTTGATAGCCAAGACTCATTATCAACTTTAAGCAACTTTACTTCCGTCAACAAGACCTGTATAAAACAAATATAAGTCTCCCTTCAAATGTTTAGTCTCTTGTATCAGCTTACTTTTATCGTCTGAATACCCAATAACCTTACCTTTCTCTGGCCAGCCATATTTGTCGCGACCAGTGATCTCTACGACCACCCATTGATCGGGGTAATAGGATGAGACATCGGCTATACTCAAATCTTCTGTTTTGTGGCTAAGTGTTTTCATGGCTAAGCACGGTGGAGATAATCAAGACAGGAAGCGATAGGTACAGCCAAGAACGTTTACCTAATTCAGGCTGGGCAGTGCGGCAACACTCGACCAGCTTTTTTTTTCTACCACACATTGTAACACAGTTTAAGGAAGTTGTCAAGTATGCCAGCCATATTTGTCGCGACCAGTGATCTCTACGACCACCCATTGATCGGGGTAATCGGATGAGACATCGGCGATACTCAAATCTTCCGTTTTGTGGCTAAGTGCTTTCATGGCTAAGTCTATTTTTGAGACTACATATGACTCCCGTAGCATTTAGCGGCCAAAACCACTGGCTCGATTTCTCCCTTTTGGAGTTTTTCTAGCGGGGTTGCTCCCTCTAAACGAATATCACCCGTGAGCAGAAAGAGCATTTGTGTCCAAGCACCATCTTCTTTTAGGACGGCTAACACTTGGTCTAAACCTGACAAAACTTTGCCATCAATAAATTGCCAAGCGGGATAAACTAATTCCTCGTTGACAGATAAACCTAAGATCTGATGATTGAGCCTCATAGTTTCTAATTCCAAAGAACTACAGGCTAAAACACTACAAACCTCAGCGCTGGTTAAGGTTCCGCCTTGCTTAGATAGGAACCGCTTCTTCGCTTCTTCGCCTCGTTTAATAGCAGCTGCCAACGCAGGGGCCAAAGCTAAAGGAGATTGTGTTTTTTGCATGGATTCTAACATTTTTAAGCAACCCTACCACCGCGAACGTATTTTGAATCCCTGATTAGTTTTTAGGAAGACCCGATCTACCCCTCATAATAACAGATGGTGGGCATTGCCTACCATACATATAGCAATTCTATTTGAGATTTAAACTGTCACCTATTGATAACAAGGGACTTAAGCCCCTTGTCTATGTTAACCATTATTTAGTCTCCTTTTTTTTCGCTGTGCATTAACTTTAATCCTACATGAACATATAGATTCGCAATAGTCATCGGATGAATTGCTTCTGGCAACCGTCCTGCATATAACGGTACAGACACTCCAGCTAGAATCAAGAGTAAAGCAAGCGTCTTTTTGGGATTAACTTTGTCATTAGGTAGCATAACGTTCTTAAAATAGTGATACACCTATTTTATATCCAGCAAGCTATTCTATGTCACCCAATAAAAGTTGTAATTTTGATACTTTTTTAGGCTTTAAATTTGTAACAATTATTAGTTTGACTTTGCAATAATTATTAGTTTAAATATTCAATAATTGTTGGTTTAAATTTGCAATAATTGTTGGTTTAAATTTGCAATAATTATTGGTTTTCAATTCCAGAATTTTGAATTATCGTACATACATAACGTTCATCCCATATTGCTGAAACGGAGGGGAATGGTATGTCGAATGCAACTGTTAATCAAGCAATAATCAACTGTGTATATGTAAACGACACGGGAAAAATGGCTATTCTCAAAAATAACTTTGACTTGATAGTAAAATGGCGGGAGCAAGTCGTTAAGGTGGGCGAAGGTTTTTGCTTTGAGGCTCCTGAAGGGGGATACTTAGAGATTTTTACCTATGAGATGGCTACGATGATGCTGGAGGATAGAGTCCCCTGTCGGGAATTGGCGATATAAGGGAGGATTTGGGCAATAATTGTTGGTTGATTTCTCTTTTGGTTTTATGGAACTATCTCAGAAGCAATATAACTTTACGGTTATTATTGCAATACACTTTGAAAGAGTATCGGTGACTACAAATACAGCTATGTTGACTACCTTAAGATCGATTGAAAGTCCCTCCAACCCAACGAGGGTCGCATCTAACCCAAGGAGAGTACTATGGAACGAACCACTCCCCCATCACTATGCGATGCCCAAAAGCAGGCAAGAAACTGTGGTTTGGATATACCCAAACTAGAAGCTTTATTGAAAGAAATCGAACCCTTATCTGATAAATATAAGGAGATATTTTATCGGGCGGCTACAGGACTTTATTCCGCCGATGACTTGGCTGAAATGTTCAATCATAGCCAAAAAAATCTAAACGCAGATTTCAACAAAAATCTAGGATCCCATCTTAAGGATTACCTTGAGTTAGATGAGCGGGTGGGAATTACTTCTTTAAGAAGAGTTCTCTTTAAAAAGGGCTATTGTGTTGACATTAATGACGATGAATTAGTGAGAGTTTTGCCAACACGCTACGCTGAAAATTCTCAATTGGAGCAGCCTTCTGCCAGCAATTCTCATTTTAAGTTTTCATGACATTAAAACCCTTGCATCTAGAGGGGTTAATAATTCTTAACGAATCTCTAGATCGCTGAAACAACGCAAAATCGTTTCAAAATGAGAATTGCTGGCCTTCTGCTTTAGACCCAATTCTTGTTGATCAGAAAACCACCAATCAAGGAGATTGATTTAAAAATGGAAAACACAGAGTTATTGTGCGAGATACCAACATCGGTCAGTCCCCGTGCTGACATTATTAATGGTTTGTTAGCTCAACTAGAAAAGGAACAGGATAGCGATATCCGTGCTGAAATCATAAGGAAATTGGGAGAATATCCTGAGCCTCAACTTATTAAAAAACTTTGGGATTTGAGAAATAATCTCGAAAACGAATCTGATGATTTTGTGCAGTACGAGACCCAGCTTAGTCTGCATAAAGCGGCTACCCAAAAAGTTTTGACTCCAATAGGTATTGATTTTTTTCTGGATAACTTAGAGGTATTCCAATCAAAAGATAACAATTCTCAAGCTCCAAAAGTCTTAATTGACGCTGATCTAATTGAAGAGTTTTTATTACGAAATCAGACGACTCTTAACAGGGAAGCTGCTAGGGTTATGGGACTTGTTTTAGAGGAAAAAATTAATCCTTACATCGGCGAAATGGGATTAATCAAAATTTGGCATAATATCAAAAATCTGAAATCTAGAGAAGATGCCAATCGTTCGATCATTGAACTTCTGAGTAAGATTAACGTCGGTCAAGTTAACTTGAAAGAAATTGACCTAGAAAAATATCCCAACGTTAATTTAAAAACGGCAATTCAAGTTGAGATTGCCAGAAAGTATAGCCTAGCAGGTATTATCACCATCAGAGATCGAGAATTCATTGCCAGTGGATATCCTTTTGTGGGTTCCCCTTCCCTATTCTTACAGTTTTTAGGGAAAGATACCTCGCCGGCATCTATCGAAAGAACTCTCAAAAATCTCGGTAAAGCGGCAATGGAACATGAACAAGTAAAACTCAATCAGCTTTTAGAAAACGAGCCTCAACACAACTTATTCTTTGAAGATAATCTTTTGCTTTTTCAAGGCTGGAAAATTGAGAACTTTGAAATTCTCTGTGCCAATAACAATTTAACTTCTGCGACAGTTATCCTATGTAATACAAAAACCCAAGAGCGTTACACTGAATCAGCCTTTAAAAAAGGTTCAGTAGATGCACTTTGTACTGCTTTTAATGAGGCTCTAGCTCATTTAGTTGAGGTTAAACATACCCTTAAATCTATCTATTTAGCCAACTTGACACCGGGTCAACAAGGAGCCACAACTGTCAAGGCGGTGGTTGAGTATGATGGTAAAGAAGTTATTACCATCCACACCCATGAAAATATTCTCAAGGCTTATTTTTTCGCCTACGTCAAAGCGATGATTGCCGTTTATGCACCCAAGGAATATCACCCCGATATTCATAGCACGAGAGAATTGACATATTTGCACAAAATTGGCGAACGAGATTTTCGGGGACTGAATTTCAGCCAAGTCAATTTAATGGATGGTGAGGCCAATCTTTCCGATGCAAAATTGATGGGATGTAACTTCAGTCAGGCTAATCTTTCGAGGGTTAATTTAACTAATGCTGATTTAACAGGAGCCGATTTAAGTCATGCCAATTTGAGCAAAGCTAATTTAACGGGAGCTAACTTGACCGATGTTAAATTAGATGAAAATAATCTAACCCTCCTTGATGGCACAATTTTGACTAACACAATTATGCCTGAAATTAACATTGAAATTAGCGGCGAATCCCGTTTAGAAAAGGTTGGTCAACTACTCAAACACATTGATCCTCAAAGTCAATCTCGAATCTTGGCTGTTCACTCCATGACAGATTCTATCTGGTGGGATAATCCTCCCGGTCAAAAATTCTGGGAAGTTAACGAAGAACTAATCGAAAGGAAGATTTCTATTCAACGAGTCTTTATTCTTCCTGAAGTTCCGACTCCAAAGCATTTACAGGTGATTCAGGAACAACTTAACTCTGGCATAGAAGTTGCTTGTATTTGTCAGGAAAAAGCCAAAGATATTGAAGGCTATCGTTGGGATGATACCAACCTATTGATTAGCGAAAACTTATCTGTTCCCAGAAATTCTTTTACAGCGAGAAGAACTATGAATGGTCAAACAGAATCAGGTTATATTTCCTATCAAACAAGAGTTGTCGAGACAGATAAAAGTATCTTTAACGCTCTATGGGAAAAATCCGAAAAACTCTCTACTCAAGCTAATATTCAGGAACAATTAGCAAACCTGAATACCTGACCCCGAACTTTATTGTTTTATTAACTGATGCTCACAATGCGATCGCTTTTTCTATTTTGTTTTCATAAAAAGCGATCGCTAAAAAGTGAGTTCTCGGTCGTTTGTCACACAATCCTGAAGATATAAATCAATTAATTCCTGATAAGAAATTCCTTTTTCTTTTGCTTTTTTTTCAAAGAAATCAATGACATCAATCCTTAAAGGTAAAGTGACCTGCCGCTTGAGTTGTTGAGCAAAAGGATTAGGACGACTTTTCATATTAGCGAGATCATACTCTGATTTCATAAACAATAACCTCGATGAGGACAGTATAGTATTTTGGTTAAATTTAACGACTCAATTATAGTACATACAATCAAATTAACGATAGTTCGCTCTTAAAAAATTTTTCTCTCTCACCTCAGAAAAACTGCGATCGCCGTTCTAATTCTATTTTGATAAAAAGCGATCGCTTCCCCACAATCCCTAAAAAATAACCATAAAATTAATTAATAGAATATCGGAGAAAGACAAAGATGATTATCGCTCAAGAAAAACCAACTATTGCGACAGTCACCAAAACCCCTGTCACTTTGGAAGCATATCGGGCGATCGCTGAAACTTCTCAGGAACGTTATGAATATTGCCATGGAGAAATGATTCTTATGCCTGGAGGAACCGCAACCCACAGCGCAATTGCGATCAATATCTCGGTTTTTTTGGGATTTTTATTGAGAGATAGGGATTTTCGTCTGTATAACAGCGATCTGCGGTTGTGGATTCCTGAATATCATTGTGGAACCTATACCGATCTCATGGTTGTTAACCATGAACCAGAATTTAACGGCGATCGCAAAGACGAAATTCTTAATCCTTTATTTATTGTAGAGGTGCTTTCCCCCGCCACGGAAGCCTATGATCGAGGTGATAAATTTAGAAAATATCGTTCCCTGCCAAGTTTTTGTGAATACCTGCTCGTTAGTCAAACTGAACCCTACATTGAGCAATATTTCAGACTCGCACAGAGCGATCGCTGGCAACTACAAACCTACGATCAACTTAGTCAAATAATCCCTCTGGAGAGTTTAAACGTTGAACTTCCCTTGCTAGAAATTTATCGTCGTGTTAGTTTTGCGGCAGCCTCATCCGATTAATAACCTTTCTATTTTGTTTGCATAAAAAGCGATCGCCCCACAGTTTAAACTCAAAAAACCGCCATCGACAAAGAAGCGGTGAGAAGTAGTTCATTAGAACTACTCAGGATAGTTAGGCAGAGAATGATATTGAAAAATGCCAAATATACTGCCGACACTGCCGACACTGAGAATACTGCCGACACTGCCAATACTGAGAATACTGCCGACACTGCCAATACTGAGCATACTGCCGATACTAACCAGACTTAAAATGCTGCTGGCACTAGCGAGACTTAAAATACTGCCGGCACTGCCTAAACTCAAGATACAGCGATAACTAGCTTTGCTCAGATAATTAAGACCAGAAATCATTTTAAATCGGGGAAAGATTGGGGAATAGTTAGGGAAGTATTTTGCCAAACCTGTTGTAAACGCATAGCCGGCATAGTTAGATAAAGAATATCACCTTGATCGAGAGTGATTTCTAGTAATTGCCAACCGTGGATAGTTTGACCTTGTTTTTCTAAGTAAAGTGGCACAAAATCGGCATTCATCGCCGCTTCCTTGACAATTTGCCCCATAAAAGGATGATTAGGTGTGATTAATGTGGCTAAAGCAACCCAGAGGAGATCATCGGTCATGCCATTACCGAGAATTCTACCGCCCAAAGCGGCCGCAGCGAAGGAATAGGTAGCCAGATCCCGGGGACATAATACCGTATCAAAATCAAAAACCTCTTGAATCGATCGCCCGAATTGTTCCTGAGAGCAGCGTAAAACTAGATTAATTTTAGGAGCGATCGCTTTAGCAGTGAGGGCAATCTCCACATTAATCATATCCTCGTAAGTAACCACGATCAAAGATTCGGCGTTGTTAATATTAGCGGTTTCTAGGGTAGCCACTAGACGCGCATCCTCGATGATGACGGGGATTCCCCAGGAGCGCACGGAATGCAAAAATCTATTATTGGGGTCCGATTCAATCACCACCACTTCACAGCCTTGCTCGTGCAATTGTCGCACGATCCGGGTGCCGATACCTCCTAAACCACAGATAATGTGATGATTGCGGACGGGAATGCGGGTAGCATCCCAAAACTGTTTAAAGCGACTACCGAGAATAAAATCGTTAAGGAGAGCATAACAGATACCGATAACCCCCGCACCGACAATCATCATGACCACGGTAAAAATTTTGATACTATCGGGGGTAGATTCGGCCACTTTTTCGTTACCTCCGGCGCCGGTAATCATCCCGACAGAGAAATAGAGGGAATCGACGAGGGAAATTTTTTGATTAACGCTGAGATAGGTAATGGTAGCAAGGGAAATCATCCCCAGGAGAGAAAGGGTGACAAGAATTACCGGTTGGACATAGTGCTGATAGGGACGGAGATTGAGCAGATTTCTCAGCCACTTTTGCAGTTTAAAACGCTGTTTTGCCTTAATTGTCGGTTTATTGCCGATAATCAGATGATCGCCAGTTGCGAGTTTTTTGCCTAAAAGAACTGCGGAAACCAGATCAATTTCGTCGTGAGCGGGGAGATAATAGATTAACATCCGGGCCGGATCGTCCCAAAGTTCGTAGAGGGGTAATCCCCACCAAGGATGATTTTCCTCGATAATTATCTCTTGAATTGGCCAAAGGCGATCGAATAGCTGTAATTGACCGATAGCTTTATTACCAAGGGCAGCAAAGGAAAAGATCGGAGCCGCTAGGGAAGCAACGCTCATGCTAACGTGAGCAGGGAGGGTTTGATCGAGTCTTTCTCCTAAAGTTTCGTTAAATAGTCGGTTAACTATCCGAATTTTCGGGTTAATTATCCTGGCGCGGGTGAGAATTTCCAGATTGAGTGCGTCGTTATCGATGGCCAAAACTAGGGTTTCTGCATCTGGAAGGCCAGCTTGCAGGAGAGTTTTAGGAGAGCAGGGATCGCCGATGATAATATCAGACTGGTATTCACAGATCATTTGGCGATCGCTAATCGCCACTACTGCCGCAGATTGTTGTTTGAGTAAACAAAAGATTTTATAACCCGTGCGACCTAATCCACAGACGATGATTTGCGGTTTCATTCGTCGAGCGCGTTTTTTGCTGATTAACCTTTCAGTTCTAGCGCAAAAACTAGGAAAAATCTGTAACTAAAGCTGCAATGCTGCCAATTTTCCTAATCAGGCTTTGAAGATGATAAAATAACCATCATCATCGATTGAATCACTTAAGCCTTGACTCGCTTTCTTTGGGACAAATTTAGTAAAGATTACCTCGAAACTTTTCTTGCTTCTTCCGGTGACGTGAAAACCAGCCTTGATGTGACGGCAGAAACTCAAGAAATTGATGTGTATTTTCGACCTACTTCCTCCAAAATACCGCCCGAATTAGGCTTATTGGGCAAATTAGCTCAAACCCCTTGTTTATTGGAACCCTATCGCAATCCGGTCACGATTGATGGCATTATTGCCTGTTTATCTAAACTGTTTACTGTGCGGGAACAATTACAAAGAGAAGCTCACCGTCATCAACAACCCTTATTAGCAGAAAATATCCCTAGACTATGGATACTAACTCCTACGGCCAGTCAGAGGATTATAACTGCTTTTTCCGCTCTCAATCATCCAGATTGGGGAAAAGGAATTTATTTTTTACCTCCAGCATTAACCACATCCCTTATTGTCCTGCATCAATTACCTGAAACCCCTGAAACCCTTTGGTTAAGATTATTAGGCAGAGGAGGAAACAGAAGCAGAGCGATTGATGAATTAGAGGCCTTGTCTTCTAGTCATCCCTTCAAATCAGCTGCCTTAAAATTATTATACAATTTGAGTAGAAACTTGCAAGCCTTACCCAAAAGAACCCAGGAGGAGAGAAAATTTATTATGCGTTTAGCCCCTTTATACGAACAAGATAGAGAAGCAGCGATTCAAAAAGGTAGAATCGAAGGGATTCAACAAGAAGCATCCAAGTTAGTGCTACGCTTACTTAACCGACGTTTTGGTGAACTGCCCCCGCATATCACTGAAACTATCCAAAAACTCTCAGTAGAAAAATTAGAAGACTTAGGAGAAGCATTACTAGACTTTGAGACTCAAGCTGACTTAATTAATTGGCTGAACTAATAAATAGGCTTTGAAGATGATAAAATAATCATCATCACTGATTTAATAACTTAGGTCTTGACTCGCTTTCTTTGGGATAAATTTAGTGAAAGACTACCTCGAAACCTTTCTCTCTTCTTCCGGTGACGTGAAAACCAGCCTTGATGTGACGGCAAAAACTCAAGAAATCGATGTCTATTTTCGACCGACTTCCCCAGAAATGCCGCCCGAATTAGGTTTATTGGGTCGATTAGCTCAAACCCCTTGTTTATTGGAACCCCATCGCAATCCTGTCACGATTGAGGGAATTCTCGCTTGTTTATCTAAACTGTTGACTGTGCGGGAACAATTACAAAGAGAAGCTCACCGCAATCAACAACCCTTATTAGCAGAAAATATCCCTAGACTATGGATACTAACTCCTACGGCCAGTCAAAGAATTATAACTGCTTTTTCCGCTCTCAATCATCCAGATTGGGGAGAAGGAATTTATTTTTTAGCCCCAGCATTAACCACAGCCATTATTGTCCTGCATCAATTACCTGAAACCCCTGAAACCCTTTGGTTAAGATTATTAGGTAGAGGAGGAACCAGAACCAGAGCGATTGATGAATTAGAGGCCTTGTCTTCTAATCATCCCTTTAAATCAGCTTCCTTAAAATTATTATACAATTTGAGTAGGAACTTGCAAGCCTTACCCAAAAGAACCCAGGAGGAGAGGAAATTTATTATGCGTTTAGCCCCTTTATACGAACAAGATAGAGAAGCAGCGATTCAAAAAGGTAGAATCGAAGGGATTCAACAAGGAGAAGCCAACCTAGTACTACGCTTACTTAAACGACGTTTTGGTGAACTTCCCCCGCATATCACTGAAACTATCCAAAAACTCTCAGTAGAAAAATTAGAAGACTTAGGAGAAGCATTGCTAGACTTTGACAGTCAAGCTGACTTAATCAATTGGCTTAATCAAGCCTAGAATATTCGGGAAAGTTCATTTACAACTCCTCTAATTGTTTTCTTGATCTCTCGGGAAATTGAGAGCTTTATTGAATAGGGCAAGGTCTTGGAAATTAATCACGCCATCTCCATTAAAATCTGGCGTTGCTGATGTGAGTTCTGAATCTTATTTTGTGAGATTTTTAAAACCTAGACCAAAACTAACTTTTGGATAGGACACACATTTGGCATTCATAGCTTGATTCAGCAACGCCGAATAATCTTATACTACTCCTAATCACTTCTTATCTCTTGACAATGACCTTAAAAACCGATCACGGTAAAAGCCATCCCGTCGGTGCGACTGTCTTGGCCGATGGTGTCAACTTCTCACTATTTTCTAAGTATGCCACTGCCATAGAATTATTATTATTTGATGATGCCAATTCCCCGCAACCTAGTCAAATTATTCGTCTGAATCCCCAAGAAAATCGCACTTTTTTCTATTGGCATATTTTCGTTCACGGCATTGGAGTCGGTCAAGTGTATGCTTATCGAGTCTATGGTCCGGATAATCCGGCCCAGGGTCATCGCTTCGATCCTGATAAAGTAGTTCTCGATCCCTATGCGAAAGCGATTGTCGGTGCGGAAATTTATGATCGACAAGCTGCCAGCGAAAAAGGCGATAATTGCCATCGAGCTTTGCGGGGTCTGGTAGTGGATCCGGGCCGCTACGATTGGGAAGATGACGCACCGCTACGCACTCCCTACTCTGCCAGTTTGATCTACGAAATGCACGTCGGTGGTTTTACTCGTAACCCGAATTCTGGCGTTAGCGAGGAAAAAAGAGGTACTTTTGCGGGATTAATCGAAAAAATACCCTATTTGACCAACCTAGGCATTACTGCCGTGGAATTGTTACCGATTCATTACTTTGATCCCGCTGCCGCTATGCCGGGGTTAACTAACTATTGGGGTTATAGCACGATCGGCTTTTTTGCGCCCCATGCCGGTTACAGTAGCGATCGCTCACCCCTGGGTCCTTTGAATGAATTTCGGGATCTGGTGAAAGCTTTACACAAAGCGGGGATCGAAGTGATTCTCGATGTGGTTTTCAATCATACCGCCGAGGGGGACGAAACCGGGCCGACTCTTTCCTTGAAAGGTATCGATAATCGCACCTACTACATCCTCGACGGGGAAGATAAAAGCCTCTATAGCAACTATACCGGCTGTGGTAACACCCTCAAGGGCAGTCATCCGATTGTTGGCAAAATGATTCTCGATTGTTTGCGCTATTGGGTGTCGGAAATGCACGTCGATGGTTTTCGCTTTGACCTGGCGGCCGTATTATCGCGCAATGTGGACGGGGAACCGATTCTGCAAAAAGGTTATAACATGATCTGGGCGATCGAATCGGATCCGGTCTTAGCCGGCACAAAATTAATCGCCGAAGCTTGGGATGCGGCAGGATTGTATAGTGTCGGTCAATTTGTCGAATTTGCCGATTGGTTTTCCGAGTGGAATGGTCCTTTTCGCGATGATGTGCGCGCTTTTGTCCGGGGAGATGCCGGCATAGTCAGCAAATTAGCGGCGCGGATTTTAGGAAGCCCCGACATATACCACAGACCCGATACCGATGTCAATAGAAGTATAAATTTTGTTACCTGTCACGACGGCTTTACCCTTAACGATCTAGTTTCCTACGACGAGAAACACAACGAGGCTAACGGCGAGGAGAATCGGGACGGTTGCAACGATAATTTTAGCTGGAATTGTGGGGTAGAAGGGGAAACCAATAACGAGAGGATTAAAACCCTGCGACTGCAACAAATAAAAAATCTCTTAACGATCCTGTTTATTTCCCAAGGAACACCTATGCTGTTGATGGGGGACGAAGTGCGACGCACCCAAAAGGGCAACAATAACGCCTATTGTCAGGATAACCAGTTAAGTTGGTTCGATTGGAGTGCGGTAGAGCAAGAGTTCGATCTTTGGTGTTTCGTAAGGAGACTGATCGATTTTAATCAAAAATTAGCTCTTTTCCGTCAGGAAAAATTGCTAGAAGTCACCTATACCAGTCTTGAACCCCATCTCAGTTGGCATGGCGTACAGTTGAGTAAACCCGATTGGTCGGAAGATTCCCACAGTTTAGCTTTTTCCCTGCGTCATCCCAAGGCGAATGAGTATTTACACATTATGCTGAACGCTTACTGGGAATCTCTCAACTTCCAGTTACCCCCCTTGGGACAAGGGGAAAAATGGCATTGCGTCATCGATACTGCTTGGCAATTGTCCGAGGCAGCCTGTGATTTAGATGCCGCAGCCGCTATTGAATCGGAAACCTATCGGGTGCAAGCGCGTTCGGCGGTAGTCTTAATCGTTAAACCAGTATAACAAGAGGAAAGATATTGCTCGATCGAGCGATCTTGAATGCTTTAACTAATGAACAATGGCATCAATTCAATCGTCAAGTGGAAAAACGTTATTTATTTGCGGAGCAATAGCTTAAATGATGCGGCTTTCATTAGCGAAACGGGTATCGATTCTCTCTTTGTGTTTAATTGGTTTTTCCCTGCCTTGGACCGCGTTCAGCGCTTCACCGGTACAGGCGAACCTAGAACCGACTGCGATCGCTATTGGTGATCCCGTCCGAGAAGAAAAGCAAGCTCGGCAGTTAGTAGAATGGTTGGGAACTAAACAATACGACAAAGTTATTGCAGCTTTGTCACCCCAACTAAAACCCCTCTGGACTGCCGAAAAACTGCAAAAGGTCTGGGAAAGCCAAGTCACTGACAATACTGGACCGTTTAAGCGCATTGTCAAAAGCAAGCTACTCGATGCTATCAATGCCAATTTGGTGATTGTCACCGTTGAATTTGAGAAACTCACTGAAGATGTGGTAATTACCTTTAACCGGTCTGGTCAGATAGTTGCCGCCGATTTTCCCGAATTTCGTAGTATTTCTGAGATTGGCGATGCTTTTGTCACGTCCTTGGTCAACAAAGACTACGGCCTGGCCCGAGGTTTTTTACACCCTTTCCTGAAAGCTGAGGTTTTCCCCACCAGAGTACAAGGCGCTTGGGAGAATTTACTTAAGCGTACCGGCCCCGTGCGTCGGATCGTGGGAACTCAGGTCAGAAAAGGTTCGGATACGGACGGTGTGGCTCTGGTGTTGGTGACGATTCAATTTGAAAAACTGACGGATACTTTAATCCTCGTTTTTGATGATCAAAAGCAGATTGTCAACGTGGATTTCCCTTTAGGCAATTAGTAATCAGCCGAAATTACCCCGTAAATTGAGTTGGAGACGATAAGTTATGTTAGATAAAATCGAAGTTCCCATCGAAGCGATCGCAGCTAGGGAGATTCTAGATTCCCGCGGCCGTCCCACTATCGAAGCAGAAGTGCTGCTAGAATCGGGGGCGCTCGGTTTGGCCCAGGTTCCCAGTGGCGCTTCTACGGGCAGTTTTGAAGCCCACGAATTGCGCGATGATGATCCCCAGCGTTACGGTGGTAAGGGTGTCCTGAAAGCGGTTCGCAATGTCCACGAAAAAATTGTCCCGGTTTTGGAGGGGATGAATGCTTTCGACCAAGCTAGTATCGATTTAGCTATGATTGATCGCGATGGCACGGCCAATAAACGAGAATTAGGGGCTAATGCTATCCTAGCCGTCTCTCTGGCTACGGCCAAAGCAGCGGCGGCGGATCTGGGATTGCCTCTCTATCGTTATCTCGGTGGCCCGATGGCCAATGTGCTACCCGTCCCGATGATGAACGTGATCAATGGTGGTTCTCACGCTGATAATAACGTCGATTTTCAGGAGTTTATGATCTTCCCCATCGGGGCCGATTCTTTTAAGGAAGGTTTGCGTTGGGGGGCGGAAGTATTCGCCGCTTTGGGGAAGGCCTTGCACGAACGCAAATTACTGACTGGTGTGGGCGATGAGGGCGGTTATGCTCCTAATTTGGCTTCAAATCAGGAAGCTTTGGATATTTTAATTGAATCGATCGAACGTGCTGGTTATAAACCGGGGTCGGAGGTGGCTTTAGCTATGGATGTGGCCGCCAGTGAATTCTATAAGGATGGTCAATACCTCTACGATGGTTCTTCCCATTCTCCCGCCGAAATGGTGGATTTTTTGGCTAGTTTAGTTGATCGCTATCCGATTATTTCTATTGAAGACGGTTTACACGAGGAAGATTGGGATAACTGGAAATTATTGACCGATAAACTGGGGGCGCGGATTCAGTTGGTGGGCGATGATTTGATGGTGACTAATCCCATCCGTCTGCAAAAAGCGATCGATCTGGGTATTGCTAACTCGATCCTGATTAAACTCAATCAGATCGGTTCTTTGACGGAAACCCTACAAACGATCGCCCTGGCTACCCGTCACGGTTATCGTTCTGTCATCAGTCATCGTTCCGGAGAAACGGAAGACACCACGATCGCCGATCTGGCGGTGGCTACTAATGCCGGACAGATTAAAACTGGTTCTCTCAGTCGCAGTGAACGGGTGGCTAAGTATAATCGCTTATTACGCATCGAAGAAGAATTGGGCGATCGGGCGGTGTACGCGCCGAAAGTCGGTTTGGGACCAAAATTCTTGGCCTAAAATTTGAAAAAAGTTTGCAGTGATCGAAAAAGGGTGTTATACTAAAGGTACTGATAACTGATAACTGGTCACTGACTATTGTGGTACTTCGCTGGAACCTTTTTCGGCGAAGTATTTATTTTTGGCCTTTTTTCTGCACGAAGGTATGATTTTTGGATCAAAGGTGTTATACTAAAGGTACTGATAACTGATAACTGGTCACTGACTATTGTGGTACTTCGCTGGAACCTTTTTCGGCGAAGTATTTATTTAAGAGGGTGTTGACCAGAGAGAGGACGATTGGCGCACCGATAAAAGCCACTAAACCCTTAACCGCAAATCCCGGGACGAGGATCGAGGCTAACCAGAAACAAAAGCTATTGAGAACAAGGATAAAGCCACCGAGGGTGAGAATAGTAATCGGTAGGGAAAGCAGCCCTAGAATCGGTTTAACCAGTCCGTTGACTAAACCGATAACTGCCCCCGCAACCATGGCCACAATAAAGCTATCGACTTTAACACCGGGGAAGATAATAAGCTGCCCGCGCATTTAAATTGCTTGTTGAGACGAGGCAAGAGGCAAGAGGCAAGAGGCAACAGTAAAGGGATTGGGGGAGATTCGGCTAATCTTAAGAATAAGTGCTTTAAATGTAATAAACTAAGGGCAGTGGCAAGAATATTTAGGGCTTGCTGAAAAAGCTTTTCCTGGGGGCAGGGTGTGTCCCCCCCAACCCTAGGGCTGTTTCATTCTCCCATCAGAATATCAAAAGTAAAAGCGATCACTGTCAGGTAAAATGAGGAGTGACCGGCAACTTTTCAAATATATGTTGAGCTTAATAGAAAAACTGAAACA
>NZ_SFBZ01000230.1:0-4104 GCF_007095495.1 Microcystis sp. M_QC_C_20170808_M9Col
TTGTATTTGGGTTTACCTCTTTTGCTCTGTATCATCGCCTATCTTGGGAATGGCAATCAATATCCCTATTTTGGCTAGTTATCTTCGGATTTTGTACTGTCCTTTGGGTGCGAGGTAAAGAATTAGAAGAAAAAGCCCGCAACCCCCTCAGAGGCATTTTAGATGGGCAGTGATAGTCGCCCAAACAGTAATAAACTTGACGATGTTATAGAAATTCTTCTACTGTTGAGATACAGTGAACAGTAAACAATGAAATGATAACTGATAAGGGACTTGCGCTTTGATAATGTACCTTTTGGGCGAACGCAGTTCGCCCCTACATTGTGGACAAAATCCGTTACTGTAGGGGCGCAAAGCTTGCGCCCTCCGATCGATTGGGATATTATTCCCACGCAAGTCCCTAAGCTGTTCGTAATTTAAATTGCTTGTTGAGACGAGGCAAAAGGCAAGAGGCAAAAGGCAACAGTAAAGGGATTGGGGGAGGTTCGGCTAATCTAAGAATAAGCGGTTTAAATGCGTCTTAGCTTAACTGTTTACTGTTTACTGAAAAGCCCTCATTGCCACTTCCCCACTTCCCCACTTCCCCACTTCCCCACTTCCCAATTCATAATTTATAATTCATAATTCACAATTCCCACTCCCCCTCTCCTAACAATCGACTGCTAAGATCGAACAGAGCGATCGATCTCTCGCTCCCACGATACCTGATAAAACTATCTATGATCATTAAAAATAACCCCCATTATCGGGCTGTAATCGGCTTTTGGGTCGCTTTCCTTGTGTTTTGGGGTTTTGGGAGTTTCTCACCCCTTCTTGCCCAAGCGAAAGAGCAACCAGCCGATGTACAATCGATTACCCCCTACCTTAAGCAATTTCAACAAAAAATTACCGAATTTCGCCTCGATAACGGACTAAAATTTATTATCCTAGAAAATCGCGATGCTCCGGTTATTTCCTTTGTCACCTACGCGGACGTGGGAGGTGCCGATGAACCGGACGGTAAAACAGGAGTTGCCCACTTTTTGGAACATTTAGCCTTTAAAGGCACAAAAACCATCGGTACTAGCGATTATCTTAGCGAGAAAAAAGTCCTCGATCGCCTTGAAGCTATAGACAAAGAACTGCAAGCGGCCAAAAAAGCGGGTAAAAGCGCAGAAGTGGCTAAATTAACGGAAGAATTTCAAAAAACTAAGGCAGAGTCCGAGAAATTCGTCCAACGCAACGAATACGGGCAAATCGTCGAAACTCAGGGAGGAGTCGGTTTAAATGCCACCACTTCCAGCGATGCAACTAGCTATTTTTACAGTTTCCCGTCGAATAAATTGGAATTATGGATGTCTTTGGAATCGGAACGATTTTTAGAACCGGTGTTCCAACGGGAATTTTACAAAGAAAAAGACGTAATTCTAGAAGAAAGACGGATGCGGACGGATAATAGCCCCTTGGGTCTATTAATCGAAGCTTTTCTCGATCAAGCTTATACTGTCCATCCCTACAAACGTCCCGTTATCGGCTACGATCGAGATATTCGCAATCTGGAACCCTCAGATATCCAAAACTTTTTCGATAAATTTTATGCTGCCAGTAATTTAACCATAGCTATCGCCGGGGATGTGGACCCAGAACAGGTCAAACAGTTAGCTAAGGTTTATTTTGGTCGTTTTCCCGCTAAACCGAAACCCCCCCAGGTGACGGTAGTGGAACCGAACCAAACCAAAACAAAGGAAATTACCCTAAAATTAGCCTCTCAGCCTTGGTATTTAGAAGGATACCATCGTCCCGCTCTCAATCATCCCGATCATGCGGTTTACGAGGTTATTGCCACTTTAATGAGTGAAGGAAGAACCTCGCGACTGTATAAAGCTTTAGTGGAGGACAAACAACTTGCCCTCGCTGCCCAGGGATTTAACGGTTTTCCGGGGGATAAATACCCGAATTTGCTGTTATTCTATGCTCTCAGCGCTCCTAATGTCAGCCTAGAGGAAGTAGCGCAGGGTTTGAATTTGGAATTGGAAAGATTGAAAAATGAACCGGTTTCGGAACAGGAATTAGAACGGGTTAAAAATCAACTACGGGCAGCCCTATTAAGAGGTCTTGATTCTAACATGGGCATGGCGCGATCCTTGATTGAATACGAGGTAAAAACCGGCGATTGGCGTAATTTATTCGCCCAATTAGATGCTTATAATGCTGTCACGGCAGCTGATATTCAACGGGTGGCTAAAGAAACTTTTACCCCCGAAAATCGCACTATTGGCCGAATTTTACCGAAATAGATAGATGGGGAGATAGGGAAGTGGGGAAGTGGGGGAATTTCAACTAAAACCCCATCACCCCCCGCAACGCGCACGCAGTGACCACCCCAACACCCCAACACCCTAAAACCCCAACACCCTAAAACCCCAACACCCTAACACCTAACACCCAAAACCTCAAATAAATATAATCATGAAAAAACGCTTACAATGGCTAGGTTTAATCCTGCTCACCCTGATAGGTGTCCTAGCTTTTCGTTCCCCGGCAATTGCCCAAACCCCGCGACATTTTACCGATTTAACTTTTCCTCCCCTTCCTGAAGTTACAGTTCCCCAATACGAGCGCTATCAACTAGATAATGGTATGGTGGTTTATTTAGTGGAGGATCGCAGCTTACCTTTAGTGAGTGGTACGGCGATGATTCGGACAGGAGGAAGATTAGAACCAGGGGAAAAAGTCGGATTAGCCGATATTACTGGAACCGTGCTGCGTAGTGGTGGCACGGAGAAACATCCTTCTAATGTCTTAAATCAGTTATTAGAACAAAGAGCAGCCCTAGTAGAAACCTCGATCGATCTTAACGCTGGAACTGCTAGTTTTAGCGCTCTTAGTGAAGATTTAGAAGCAGTTTTTAATCTCTTTGCCGAGGTTTTGCGTTCCCCAGCTTTTGAAAGTCAGAGGGTAGAATTAGCCAAAGTTCAGGAAAAAGGCGCGATTGCCCGACGTAATGATGATCCTGATGATATTGCTAGTCGGGAGTTTAAAAAGCTAGTCTATGGTGATAATAGCCCCTACGCTCGTACTGTAGAATATAGCACTTTAGCTAATATTGACCGTCAGGATTTAATCGATTTTTATCGTACCTATGTCCGTCCCGACCAAATAATTTTAGGAATTGTCGGTGATTTTGATTCTCAGTCGATGAAAGCATTAATCAATAAGACTTTTGGCGATTGGAAAAATCCCGCCACTGCCCCTAAAATTGTCACCCCTTCTGCAACCCAAAAAAATCTTCAAGGTGTCTTTGTCGTCAATCAACCCCAATTAACCCAGAGTAGCGTTTTATTAGGTCATCTTGGGGGTCGTTTGGATAGTCCAGACTATCCCGCTTTAACGGTATTAAATGAGATTTTAAGCGGTTTTGGTGGTCGTTTATTTAATGAAGTGCGCTCCCGTCAAGGATTAGCTTATTCTGTCTATGGTATCTGGAATAGTCGTTATGATTATCCCGGTTTATTTATTGCCGGAGGTCAAACTCGCACCGATGCCACCGTACCTTTTATTAAGGCAATTTTAGGCGAAATCGAGCGCCTTCGCAATCAACCCGTTACTGCCAAAGAATTGGAAGATGCTAAAAATGCTATTCTCAATTCTTTTGTTTTTAAGTTTGAGAAACCTGCTCAAAATTTATCGCGATTGATGACCTATGAATACTATGGTTATCCCCAAGATTTTATCTTCCGTTATCAACAAGCGGTAAAAGGGGTGACAATTGCCGATATTCAACGAGTGGCCCAACAATATCTGCAACCGAATCAAATTGTGACTCTAGTAGTGGGTAATGAACAGGAAATTCAACCTCCTTTATCCAGTTTGGGAACCACGGTTAAAACTGTTGATGTCACCATTACACAACTATAAATAAATCTAGGTTGGATGGAGCTAAACTAGGTGAAATCCAACCTAGAAAAATGGTAATGATTTGGTAGTAGTGGCGTAGCCCTCTTGATTACCTGGTATGAATTGTGTAAAATATTTATGAATAAAAATAATTGGAACCCGATCAGTCTTTAAACCTCTAGCTTGATCATGACTTTTCTGATAAATATCTTTTTCTGGCTCCTGTCT
>NZ_SFBZ01000231.1:0-8949 GCF_007095495.1 Microcystis sp. M_QC_C_20170808_M9Col
TTAAGATGTTGGTGGCTCATTTTTGGGTCTGATTTGTTTTTGTTAATGATCAGACAGTACCTGATGAGCCTTTCTTTGTCAACTCTTGAGGTTGATGCGTTTCATTTTTGAATTGGCGTAAGATTTTCTTGGATATAGCGAGGATTAAGGGGATGATAAGGACTAGCAAGACGATCTATCTTAATAACTCTAGCAGTTTCAGGAATGATCGGAATATCGGGATCGTAGGGGGTGCTGCGGGTAAGGGAACTAGAAAAACCTTTAAAAATAGAGATTTCTTCCTCCTCCCCATCCACAGCAATAGTCACTAATAAAACCTCTTGGGGATTTTTGAGGGTGTATTGTTCGAGTTGTTTACCAATATTCATAGAAAAATGGCTAATTATCGATAGCTAAAGACCTCCTATTGTAAAGCTGAACGTCCCTGTTTGCCAAGGCGAATAAGAAGAAAATGGGCAAAATAGAGAGTATAAAAAGAGAGACCAACTAAACCAAAAAAGCCCAAAACATTAGCGGTAGCTTCTGAATGAAAAATCTCGCGAAACTGCCAAGGTGCTTCCTGCCAAACTTGACAATAGGGAGAATTTAGCAATTCCCCTGACATAGCACAGGAGAGAAAAGGTAAGGTAGAAATCGCGCCCAAAGGACAATAAATCGTTACTGCCCAACGCCAAGCAGTGGTGACAAATTTAATTGGACTGGCGGGTAAATCTTTAATTTCATCGTTAATATCCACCCAAAACCAGAGGGAAATCGTGATTAAAATCTTAGCTAAAAAACTGGTGACAAAACCAATCGGCCAGGAAGCGATCATTAAATATACAGTAATTAATAAAAGACTAGCCACTCGCCAATAGATAATCAACAATTTTTGTAATGATTCGATTTTTGCAAATAAAGACCAAATTAACAAAATTGCCGGAATAATCACCGTAAATAGGACGGCTAAACGATAATCTATCCAAACGAGAGGACGAAACCAAAGTTGATTCATAAACTATTTAGACATAATTACACTGTCAACATTTTACTGTCTTCGGACGCAGGAGCCAAAATCGGCCACAGCTTGACCAACAAACAAAAAAACGAGGGGCGATCTCTTTATAGCCGAGATCGCCCTAAAGCTAGGATTCTACTGTGAGGAGAGAAAAAACCGCTGCCTGACTGCATTAATCTTCATAAATGCGACACTCGGCGGCATCGGGATTAGAATCACAATAATTTTCGAAGTAGGTTTTTTGGGGGTGGTCCTGACGTTGGTGAGCGGCTTCTGCTTGTAATTCTTCCACCGCATCCCAAGCGGCGGCGCATTCGCCAGAGGTGGCACCTTCCGTACTACAGACGGCTCTGGCGTTTTCTAGCTCTTCTTGAATTTTGTCTTGGATATTGCTCATGATTCCTCTGGAATTGATCTATTGACACTCTAACAATTATACAGTCACCTTCTCAAGCCACAGGATCGGTTATCCCACTCGATCGCCTTTCCTGTGCTATGAAGCCGATCCTAGCGCAATTTTTGGGGAATTTAACATCAAGATTTCCTGACCGGGCCAATTTTTAGCCTACATTCCGCACTGGAGAAATGCCAGAGGGATTTCTCCCCGGCATAGACAGCGAGCAGAACCATATATCGACTTATTTAGGCCGTCTTAGACCAAATCCGTTTTTAATAGTGTGATTAACTGCCAAGTTATCGATTGTTTTTCCCCGCTCCAGTGCTTTGGCACTCACCTACTCTCCTATACCTTTTACACAGGATTTAGTATCATTCTAGGGACTAGGGGAAAAAGACTGTTTTGCTGGCAATAGTCAGCATTCCTGTCACCAAAATGCCGACAATGCTAAGGAATCCAATGGTCGTAATGTTGACTGGTGCGTTGAGATCGTCAACCCGCTTTTCTAGTCCCGTAACTTTGGCATCTAAGGCCTTAATATCTCCTTTAATTTCTCCTAGACTGTTCTCGATCGCTTTCTGTCCATTTTCTAGGTTTGTCAGTCCGGACTCGATCGCTGTTAGTCGGGATTCGATCGCTTTCTGTCCGCTAACGATTAAATCTTCTAACCTTTTCAGATCATTCTCGGTAACTGCTGTCATCAGTGACAATCCTCTTAAAGTTGAATTTTTCCTAGTCTCCTAATCAATAAGTAGTCGTGCAAAATTAATTTCCTAGTGAAGATAGGCAAAAGGCAAAAGGCAGGAGGCAAGAGGTGGTTAGATATGTGTAATTAATTTTGCTTAGGTACTTACTCTATCAATATTTTCTCGGTCGGGGACTCTTTCAAACAGTAATTCACAAAAATCAGATTCCCTACTGAGAGCGCCTAGTGATCCCGTCAAAACTGAAACATTTTTTGATTCGGTTACGGGGACAGCAGCACGGGCATTTATGGCTGTATAATTCCCGTTGATATTATTAGTAATAAAATCTGAGTGCAGCACGACGGCACGGCAGCACCGATCGCTGATAAATTGGTAGCTAGGGGAGTCCCCAAACAAGACATCGTTTTAGCTTACCATGGGCCCCCTGTGCGACAATATACCGAGTTTGCCCTTGGCTAAAACCATTAATTGATGACCTTGCCCATACAAGTTTTACCCCAAGACGTAATCGATTTAATTGCCGCAGGAGAGGTAATCGACTCTTTAGGCGCTGTGGTGCGAGAATTAGTCGAAAATGCCATTGATGCGGGGGCAGATAGGATTACCATCGATATATCTCCCCAAAACTGGCGAATACAAGTATCGGATAACGGCAGGGGAATGTCTAGAGAAGATTTGCCACTGTGTAGCTATGCCCACAGTACCAGCAAAATCCGCCAACGGGACGATCTTTGGCAGATTACCAGTCTCGGATTCCGTGGTGAAGCTTTGCACAGTATCGCACAGGTGGCGCATCTGCGGGTTGCCAGTCGCCATGACGATGATTTAGGTTGTTATTGTCTTTACAATCACCAAGGCGAGCCGGGTAATTTAGAAACGATTCCTATAGCTATCGGTACTATCGTCACGGTAGAGAATCTCTTTGGTAACTTTCCCGTGCGTCGTCAAGCTTTACCGTCAATTAACAAACAATTAAAGGATATACAGACTTTAATTCATAATTTTGCTCTCTGTCATCCCCAAATTACTTGGCAGGTTTTTCAAGATCATCAAGATTGGTTACGCATTAGTCCGGGTAAGGATGCCAGTCAAATATTACCCCAATTAGTTAAATCTCTGCATTTTAACGATTTAGCATCCCTAAAACTTGACTTAACGACTCCTGACGCAGAATCTGCTCAAATTGAATTGGTCATTGGTTTGCCCGATCGCATTTCTCGCCATCAACCAGATTGGGTTAGAATTGCTGTTAATGGGCGAATGGTGCGCTCATCGGAGTTAGAACAGGCAATATTTGAAGCTTTCGCTCGCACAGTCCCTAAAGATCGCTATCCCGTTTGTTTTCTCCATCTACATCTTAACCCTCGTTCGATCGATTGGAATCGTCACCCAGCCAAAGCGGAAATATACCTGCATAACCTCATTTTTTGGCAAGAACAGATAATTTCAGCCATAGACAAGGCGTTAGGACTAAATCCCGAACATATACCCGAAAAAGCGCAAAATCAGCGCGTCAGTCAAATTCTCAAGGCTGCCGAAGAAAAAAGCACCTATACAATAGGGGAGAAATCCCCGAAAAATCGGCTGGAATTAAAGGCAGTAGCTCAAATTCACCAAACTTACATAGTTGCCGAACATCCTCACGGATTATGGTTAGTGGAACAACATATTGCCCATGAGCGGGTTTTATACGAACGTTTAGAGGATAACTGGGAAATCGTGCCGTTAGATACTCCGATCATCTTAAATCAGTTAACTACTCGACAAATCGAACAATTACAACGTTTAGGATTAGAAATTGCTAGTTTTGGCGATCGCTCTTGGGCAATTCGTAGTATTCCTGTTCTACTCAAAGAACGCGAGGATCGGGCTGATGCTTTACTAGAATTAAGTTTAGGGGGGGATTTACAAACCGCTCAGGTTGCTACCGCTTGCCGGAGTGCTATCCGCAACGGTACAGCTTTAAGTTTAAAAGAAATGCAGAATTTACTCGATGATTGGCAAAATACCCGTAATCCCCGCACCTGTCCCCACGGAAGACCGATTTACTTATCCTTAGAAGAAACCTCGCTCGCTCGCTTCTTCCGTCGTCATTGGGTGATCGGCAAAAGTCACGGCATTTAATCAGTGATCAGTTATCAGTGATCAGTTATCAGATGTGAGTTTTCAGTTTACTGATTACTGATTACTGTTCACTGTTCACTGAAAATTGGCCGATATTGCTAGGGAAAAACGGAAAGTGCTGCCTTTACCTAATTCACTTTCCACCTCGATTTGACTTTGGTGTAATTCCACTAAACGACGGGTAATCGCTAAACCAATACCACTACCCCCAGAATAACGGGAACGAGAACGATCGGCCCGCCAAAAGCGCTCGAAAATAAAGGGTAAATCCTCTGCTGCGATGCCAATTCCTGTATCGATAACGGCAATTTGTAGGCGATTTTTGTCCCTTGTCACTTGCAGGGTAATTGCACCATTATCGGTGTAACGAATGGCATTACCGAGCAGATTAACTAAGATTTGTTCGAGGCGATCGGGATCGGCCATGACAGATGGTAAATTGGGGGGACAATCTAACTGTAAAGTCGGTCCATCTTCTAATAATTGATCGGCAAATTTTTCGATGAGAGAATTTAACAAAGGCAATAAATTAACAGGTTGCATTTTAATCGATAGATAACCAGATTCCGCTCGCGATAGCTCCTGTAGATCGTGGGTTAAACGTTCTAACCTGCGGGTTTCTTTCACTAATTTCTGATAAAGTTCTGGATTAGGTTCGATCGCACCATCGGCTAATTCTTCTAAATATCCCCGTACCACAGTTAAAGGGGTGCGTAATTCATGGGTAAGATCACCGATTAATTCCTGGCGCCGTTTTTCCACATCGGCTAAACTAATCGCCATCTGATTAAAACTGATGGCTAATTGATTTAATTCTGGGATTTCGCTTTCTGGAACTCGCGCCGATAAATCCCCTTCAGCAAAATTTTTAGTGATTTGTTTCATTTGTTTTACCGGTTTCATAATGCGTTGAGAAACCAAAAAACTCAGATAACCAGCCGTACTTCCTCCCGCAATGAATGACCAAATGGCACTACTATCCCAAGCTGTCTCAAAACCCCTAACCAAGAAAGTTCTCGCTGATCGCACGGTAAAAAATCCCTGCCTTTCTAACTGTTCCAAACGCAAAACAAACATTCGCGGAGAAGATAATTTAGCAATGATAATAAAGCTACTCAATCCCACCACCATAACGAGGAGATGGGATAAAAATAATCTGGTTCCTAAGCTTAATTTTGGTGGCTGCATATTTGTTTAAAAACTCTATTTGTTGTCAATATTATTGAGAGACTGCTGCATAAATATAAAAACCTTTTTGGCTAATATCTTTTGGTCTTTTTGAAATCAAAAAGTGCCAGCCATTGGATTGTTCGGTGGGAAAATTTAGGGACTTTTTCCCTGAAAATTAGGTAATTCGCCAATTCAAAAATGGGGAAACCCCTACACCCTACACCCCACACCCTACCCCTAGGAAAAACTTTTTGCCGCAAACCCTATTGACAGGGTTTCTCATAAAGATGAAGTATAAGAGGATTTGGCATCGACCACCGACTCCAAAAAACAAAAACTTTGTACCTCACCATTAAGATAACGGCCCTAGATTCGGCTACAGCATCATAAAGAACTCTATCGGGTTCTTCTTGTTGAAGAATCTCTCGTCAAGCTATGCTGTGAGGGGAGAGTAGGTCAAAACCTAACTTTTTGCCGCTCTATGCTATGGTATCAAGATGCGCTACTCTGTTAGGAGATGATTTTGCTTGAGTCATCTGCTCAAAGTAGCGTCTGTTTTTTAACCCTTACCCTTAAAAGAGAATCTTTTCTGTATGCTAGAGGCTAATAATCAGGGAGAGAATCAAATATTTCTCTATGAAGTTGTTTTTTCCGGTTCTTCTGGCTCTTTGCCTCAACGCTTCTCCCGGACAGTGCTGCGAGTACCTAAAAGCCGCATGAGTCAAGAAACACAGCGCCTCCTGCGCCAAGGGGCCAAGATTCTCAGTATAAGGCCTCTTGACCCAGAAACTGCCCCGATTAAGCCTAGTTTACTACCTCAACCTTGGTGGATAGAGATCACCACCACTCAGCCGAAATGTCTCTATTATTTCGGTCCTTTTGAGAGTTTTTCGGAAGCTTTATCCCATCAATCCGGTTATATCGAAGACCTCCAATCGGAATCTGCCCTGGGAATTAACAGCGAAATTAAACAATGTCAGCCAGAGGTTTTAACTCAAGAATATTTTTAATGTATGGTATCTAATTTTACAGATTTTTAGGAATAGTTAGTTTCCTCTTGTTTTCGTTTAATAATGCCTTTACCCTCACAGAATTTACAGGGGACGGATTCATTCTCCGTCTCTAGATAGATTCTTTCTTTGCCCTGGCAGTGGGGACAGATAACTTTTTCTTCCCACCAATAATTCTCTAAAAAAGCCTCATCGGTAATATAGGTAAAATCTTCAAACATTGGCTTGTCCTCTTATCGTTGAGATAGCTTAATCTGGATTCATCTTTCAACCTGAGAAATTGAAAATCACTTTTACCCCCATCGTAAAAAAGATCGGGTTCATTCTTCTTGAAACTTAAATTACTTCATATTTATTTATGTTTATTAATATATAATGAGTGTTCACTATCAATCGGGTGTATCTCATATTTGTGAATTTCTCTCACTTATGGTGATCAGCAGAAGTTATACTAAATCCGTTGAGTATAGGCTACATATCAGGACAGGCAAAAGGCACTCATGCAAAAGGGGGAATAAATAATCAGTCTTTAATAACCGGATTTAGTATAACGATTCTGGTTCCAATCACACAATTTAGAGAACCGTTAAAAATCTATGAACTCCCGAAAAGGCTTGCCATATAAGCATTTCGCATCTAAGTACAATTGCTTATTGCAAAAGTGGGATGCTCCCCGGGAGATCGGGAGAATCTATTATATCCAATTAGCTGAAACAGTCCGCTTACAGAATACACCTAGTCCAAATAAACCGAATCCTAATAAACCAAAGACAGTGGAAGGTTCAGAAACAGGTTGACTAGATTGGGGAACAAATCCATATTGTAAGTGATCTACTTCAAAGCCTACATTGATCAAAGTCTGAGATATTGATATAGCTGAAATACCTGCTAAATTGATAACTCCAAAAAAGCGATCATCAACTGTTGTTCCGTCGTTTCTGGTATCGCCAATCTGTCCCTGACCAAGTGCAATAGTACCTAAAGAATTTCCTTGTGCATCAAACCCTTCAAAAGTTAGTGGTGTTTGATCTATTCCGCCAAAGCTTGAATATGAATCTGTCCAGACAATACCTACATGAGTAGGAAAGTTTCCTAAAGTATTGGCATTGAAAGTAAATTTAAAGCCTCCTATTATTCCATTGCCTAGTTCAACGAGACCATGACCTTGTTGCCCGTTTCCATCAATTACTCCGTCGTCAATATCAACAGAATCTCTATAAAAATCTGGACCTGGCACACTAACTGGTAAGCCACTAGCACTAGAGGCTGTAACACCTGGCACATTCAGGGAACCATCCTCAAAATTCTCAAGGTGAAAATAGCTAAAGCTAACATTTTTAAATGGACTATCATTAAAGCTAAGATAAGGAGTTGGTCCGAGTAATGTTGGAGCAGAATTTACAACGGGAGTTTTAATGACTGCACAACCGAGGAAAACTCCAGTAGCTAGTGTTATGGTGGTAATTTTATTAGCCATTCTTTTAGCCTCATCAATTTCTACTTCAAGCATAAGCCTGATTTCAGCTAATCTAAAGTCGGATTGTGGCGGATAAAGGCGGGAGTTTTATTAATAATCTTGACAAAAAGCGGATAATAGCGGATAATTACGGCTGGGCGTTATAACTATGAAGCAACAGGGCAATGGACGTACAAGCGGTGTTGAAATACGTGGATGACCTAGTTTTCGCGCAAACGGGACAACATCTTGACAGTCTGCAAGTTGCGATTCTGAAGGGAGTCCTTAATGGCAAAAAATATACCCATATTTCTGAAGAATATCATTGTTCGGCAGGGCATACTAAAGATGAAGCTTATCAACTGTGGCGCATTCTTTCCGAAGCTCTAGGAGAAGATTTAAATAAGTCTAATTTTCGTGCTACTATTGAGAGGCTGGGATATGCTAACTCTCAATATCAAATTGTCGGCAATCCAATTCAAATCAGTAATCTTAACCTCTGTGCTAATCCTTCACAAAGTTATGAGACAGAAAATATTGAATCAATAATAGAAGAAACTGCTATACCTTATGTTAAAGAAAGCCTGACGATTCTGGAAAGAGAAAGACAAAAAGCAAAACTAGAAATTATTCCAAACTTAGTTGAGCTTGACTTGACGGCCGAGCAAATTGCTAGTACCTTGGGATTGTCTCTTGAGCAAGTTAAAAAATGTATTCCTTAATTTGATTTAATGAGCATTGTCCACCTTTTTTTACAATAGAGATAATTTATGTTTGTTTTTATAAATGCACGTCATCAGCTATCGAAGATTACGAGAATTTACGAATAAACACGCTTTAGAAAATTGGCATAAAATTGCCAGTCAAGCAATTTGGTATAATTTAGTTGAGGTTCAAACAGTATTTCCCCAAGCAGAAGCAGTTGGTAATTTTACTGTTTTTAACATTAAAGGAAATCGTTATCGCCTTATAACCAGTATCGATTATCAGAAGCGGCTAATTTATATCAAGTATGTTTTAACTCACGCTGAATACGATAAGGAGCAATGGAAAAATGACCCTTACTTTTAATCCAGAAAAATACAAAG
>NZ_SFBZ01000232.1:0-8468 GCF_007095495.1 Microcystis sp. M_QC_C_20170808_M9Col
AAGACCAGAACAGAGTAAATCTGTTAAGGCAGGTGCGAAAAATCCTTCGGGAAAGAAGCAGAAACCTAAATCGTGAGGTTTGGGAATCGCCGTCCGTTTTACGGCGGCGAGGATGTCAAGATTGCGTGTTATTGAACAGTTTAATGTTGCTGAGACCGATATAGTATTTACGATAGAAAGAGACGAGATAACCCATCAATTCCAAGACCATGAGACGACCTTCGCTAACGTAGGCCTGCGCTTTGGCCAGGGTGACATCCTGATTTTTTTGGCGTAGGGTGGTGGTATGAATATCCACCACATCGCGAGGACTAGCTTTTAAGAATCCTAACTTATCGGCCAAGCTTCGCAGTCGTTCCGATAGATTATGTTCCACTTTGTATGCTTGTTCTTCTAAAGCTAAGTCTAATAACTCTCCGTAATTTTGGACTAATTCTTGAAAAATATCGGGAATACTCTGCTTTATTGCCTCAGAACCGAACATTTTCGCCGTGATGCTAGTTTGTACTCCCTTGATTAACTGTTCCAGTTCGCGAAATTCCTCTTCCTGTTGTTGATGTTTAAGATTGAGGATATATTGCTGACGTTCGATCGCCACACGAATTTGATAGACTAAAAGACTACTATCGATATTATTTAACTGAATATAACCGTCAGCACCCAGTTGAAAGGCTTTAACGACTAATTTCTCATCATTGCTAGTAGTTTGAACCACTATCGGTATATCAGAGGCTAATTCTCTGGTTTTGACTAGAATATTTAAGCCGGGGGGGACAGAGATTTCCAAGCTTAAGAGGATGAGATCAAATTTCTCCCCTGCTAGTTTTTCGGCAGTTTGCTGTAGATCCTGAGCTTGGGTGAGGGTAAAAGTCAACCCCCCGGCCAGGGAACATTGGGGGGCCTTTAACAGCAATCTCTGGATTAATTTAACAGTCGTCGGTTCATCCTCTATCAATAAAATCCTACAGAGATCCCTAGTCATTGTTAATTGATCGCTAAAATTATCTTTTTTCCCCTACTTTCATAGTACGCCCATCTTTGGGAAACGCAAGGACAAAATCACCATCTAGCACCTGCTATCTCGAAGTCTTAAGTAGGGAGGCAAAATTATTTGTAGGATGGGTTAGCAGTAGCGTAACCCATGCAGGCGTTGGGTTTCATGCTTCAACCCAACCTACGTTCATCTTATATTTAATTCCACCCACCCACTTAAGTAGTCGTGCAAAATAAATTTCCTAGTGAAGAAAGGCAAAAGGGAAAAGGCAAGAGGCAAAGGGGGGGTTAGATATGTGTAATTAATTTTGCTTAGGTACTTATTCTACCGCTTAGGCGCTCGCTGGGGGTTTTCTGTGGCCCTAAGTCGTCAAGTGAAGCATCACTTAAAAATTGATGATCAAGTTTACTGCCATTGAGCGTGAATGCGTGGATGGAGTAAACGCTCAACCGGTTGACCGTTTTTTAAATGTTCTTCGACAATCTGATTGACATCCTCTGGTTTAACACGACAGTACCAAGTTTCCTCGGGAATAATTCTCACCGTGGGGCTAGTGCTACACTGTCCTTGACAACCACTGGTCATAACGATGACATCTTCTGGGAGAGCTGCCGTTTGCCAAGCTAAAAGAAGCTCGGACGCACCCTGCACCAAACAGGAAGACTGCTGACAGACCATCACAAATCGCTTTTGGGGATAAGACATATTACCTAAAAAGTAGAAAAATTAGATAGTTCCCTGGGTATATTCTTGGGGGTCGCTTTGAGGAAGCATACTTTTATTTTGCCCCGAATCCCCGATACTGGCAATACAAAAAAAGGGGGCGAAAAATTAACCATCAATCTTTAAAATAGAATTCGGAGAAAAATTTAGTCAATCAAGAGGGTAAAAGTGGCATTCGCTAGTCATTGGATCATGTTAGGTTTATTACTGGGTTTTGCTGTTGCCCATAGCGGATTAGCCAGTTTACGAACGCGGGGAGAAGCTATCATCGGTGCGCGACTGTATCGGGTATTATTTGCCCTTGTGAGTATCCCTCTAGCCGTGATTTTAGTAGTTTATTTCTTCAATCATCGTTATGATGGTTTGCTTCTCTGGCAAGTACAGGGAGTAACCGGAGTAAAAACCCTAGTTTGGATACTTTCGGCCATTTCTTTTTTCTTTCTCTATCCTGCCACTTTTAACCTGCTGGAGATCGCCGCTATCCAAAAACCGCAGGTTCATCTCTACGAAACCGGCATCCTGCGCGTTACCCGTCATCCCCAGATGGTAGGACAGGTGATCTGGTGTATTGCTCACACCCTCTGGTTAGGGACAAGCTTTACCCTATTAACTTCCCTAGGTTTAATTGCCCATCATCTTTTTGCCGTCTGGCATGGCGATCGCCGGTTAGAAGACCGTTACGGAGAGGCATTTTTAAAGGTCAAAGAACGCACCTCGGTGATTCCCTTTTTAGCGATTATCGATGGTCGGCAAAGCCTAAAGTGGCAAGAATTCCTTCGTCCTGCCTATCTAGGAGTAACAGGGTTTATTTTACTCCTCTGGTGGGCGCATCCTTGGCTAATACAAGCAACAAGTAAAATTTATTGGTGATTTTGCTCCCAACCCCTTTCCTGTTGATCCCGATTGGTGTAAGATGGTTTTTATATCAAAATTAAGTTTTCATAAAATACGTTTAGACATGATATTATCTGTCAACGAAAAGAGCTTCCCTAAGCTAGTTTTAGAGTCTTCTCGTCCGGTACTCGTGCATTTTTGGGCTCCTTGGTGTGGTTTATGTCGTTTAATCCAACCCACCCTCTTGTCTTGGCAAAATGAGTGTCAAGATGCGATTCAATTAGTCGGTGTCAATGCCGATGAGAATTTTCAATTAGCTAATAGTTTTCGTCTGCGTAGTCTGCCTACGTTAATTCTCTTCGATCAAGGTGTTCCGGTTCACCGTCTGGAGGAAATTCACAGTCGCGAGGAATTGCAACAAACCCTGCGACTAATAGTCAAAAATCAAATCCCGCGTTCAGCTTAAGGGAAAGATATCTTTTCTGATGGGTTCTGTGGTTAAAATGTATTCTAAGATACGGTAACGCCGGTGGGTGAGTGGAACGAACCACTCCAGACACAGAGAACACAAAGATCGATCGCTCCTATATCAATTAAACTTATCACACAAAGAATAAGAGAGCCTCTGATGGGACTGGCAGAGATAATATAATAGGACAAAAAGTAGATAATCCCAATTCCTACAACTCCCATAGTTCCCCCAGTTCAAAAAATTAGGAGGCTTAAAAAAATGCCGATTGGTGTGGCTGAATTTGTCGAAAATCAGGAAAATCGCTGTCCTGTGGTACTACTACTAGATACCTCTGGTTCAATGTCAGGGGAACCGATTAAGGCTCTCAATGATGGTATCAAAACCTTTCAGCAGGATGTGATGCGGGATACCCAAGCGACGTTGAGTGTAGAAACCGCCATTGTTACCTTTGGTAATGGAGGGGTTAAAACCGTGCAAGATTTTGTCGGGATTGACCAATTTACGCCACCGACTTTAACCGCAGGAGACTTAACTCCGATGGGAAAAGCGATTGAATTGGCCTTAGATTTAATCGAAGATCGTAAAGCGATTTATAGAAATAATGGTATCCAATACTATCGTCCCTGGATATTTTTAATTACTGATGGTGCGCCTACGGATCAATGGAATCTGGCAGCGCAACGGGTAAAACAAGCCGAAGCAGAAAATCGGGTTTTATTTTTTTCTGTAGGTGTTCAGGGGGCCGATATGGAGAAGCTCAAACAGATTTCTAATAATCCCCCCGTGTTACTCAATGGGTTAGATTTTCGGGATTTATTTCAGTGGTTAAGTAACTCAATGAAACGAGTTTCTGGTGGTAAAATTGGAGCGGCGATCGATTTACCACCCGTGAATTGGGGACAAATTACCACCTAGAGGATAGTTAATTATGTGGAGAACATTATGTCAGTCGGTGGTCGGTAGTTTTCACGTCCAAACGGGATTACCCTGTCAAGATTATGGTGATTATAAATTATTGGGTCAGGATGTTTTGATTGGAGCCGTGGCCGATGGGGCCGGTAGTGCCAAACGTTCGGATTTGGGTGCGAAAATAACAGTTAAAGCAGCGCTGCAATTTTTAGAGGATAAGCTCAAAAAAACAGCATTAGCTGCCACTGGAACTGAAGCGGAATTAAAGGAAATATTCCGGCGACTGTTGGCTTATGTTCAGCAAATTCTCCAAGAAGAAGCCGAAAAAGAACAGTTAGACATTAATGATCTGGCGACAACTTTACTGGTTGTTTTGGTTACTTCAAAACGATTAGCAGCGATGCAGATAGGAGACGGTTTTATTGTGTTCAAACCTCTGGGAGGAAATTATCAGTTATTGTTTCAGCCTGACAAGGGGGAATACATCAATGAAACCACTTTTGTTATTTCTAGTAATGCTTTGGAGGAGATGCAAATAAAAGTTTTAACCGAGCCAGTTGCGTTTATTTGTGTGGCGACAGATGGAGTGGAAAAGGTATCGATCGATTATAAAAATTGGCAGCCTTTTCCGCCTTTTTTTAAGCCATTAGAGGAATATTTGCAACAGACAGAAACTCCGTTGCAAGAAGACCTCAAAGAATTTTTAGAGCGGGAGGATTTAAATAAGTTAACAACCGATGATAAAACCTTACTCCTAGCTTTTTGTTCAGAAACCGGGTTTGTTTGACAAACCCGGTTTCTGGCTCTGGTTCAACCCAACCTATGATAAGACTATGGACTAAGTAAATCATGAAAATTGACGAATTACTCAAAAACAAACGAGAAAAAATTATTGCTATTGCGGCTAAACACGGCGCAAATAACGTGCGAATTTTTGGTTCTGTCGCACGGGGAGAAGCTGACGAAAAAAGCGATATTGATTTATTAATTGATTATTGTAGCGAACGTCGGAGTCCCTGGTTTCCTTTGCCGTTAATTCGAGAACTCGAAGCTTTGTTAGGCTGCAAAGTTGATATTGTTACCGAACAGGGACTTAAAGATAGAATCAGAGAGCGGGTACTAAAAGAAGCAATACCCCTCGCTCTAATAAAACTCGTATAATCTCAATGAGAAAGGCAAACAATCGTGAGCAAAAAATCTATCAAAAGCGACTTGAAGAGAATTGATGCGATGACGGATGAGAATATCGATTATTCTGATATTCCGCCATTAGGTGATGAATTCCTTACCCAAGAAACAGTATCTTTTTCGACATCAAAGCAGCAATTAACTATACAACCTATGGCAGATTTAATCGTCCGCAACATCGATGAAGCCATCGTCAAAGCTCTCAAAAAGCGAGCCAGCCAACACGGGATCAGTGCCGAAGCCGAACACCGCCAAATCTTAGAAAAAGCCTTGCTGCAACCGCAACGAAAATCCCTAGCAGAGGTGCTACGCCAGATTCCCAACGTTGGCAACGATTCAGACTTTGATCGCGTTCAAGATGACACAGCCAAACCAGTATTTGATTGATACTAATATTATTAGCGAATTGCGTAAAAAAAGCACAGCCAACCCCGGTGTCCTGCAATTTTTCCAGCAAGCTGTCGAGCAATCCGCGCCGCTTTATCTTAGCGTTATCACTATTGGCGAACTGCGGCGAGGAGTTGACCTGATTCGACATCGTGGCGACCAACACCAAGCCGAACTGTTAGAAACCTGGTTGCAGACTGTTTTGGAAGACTACACCGACCATATTCTAGATTTCACAGCACTTGAAGCCCAAGTTTGGGGCAAATTGCGCGTTCCCAATCCTCATAATGCTCTAGATAAAATGATCGCCGCTACTGCACTCACCTACGGCTTAATCCTAGTCACCCGTAATGTGAGTGACTTCGCTGGCACAGGAGTTCCTATAATCAATCCTTTTGAATCAGTGGTCAGTTCCTGACTACCAACTCTAGTTCCCATGAACAACAAGGTATTGATATAAATATTATTTTTCACAGGCTACTTATATAAATTTTTCTGAACAGCACAAATACTCGGAGATTTTTTGATGTCTTTAACTTATCGCTGTCAACTACAGAATCGCTGGATTACACTGACGCAAGAAATGGCCGACAGTGGCGAAGCGAAAGTATGGCACACTAACTTTAATGGGTACTTAGCGAAAATCTACCACAATCCCCATAATGAAAGGGTTGATAAATTACAGTTAATGGTGAGAAATCGCCCCAGTGACCCTAATGCTAATCTTAACCATATTTCCTTCGCTTGGCCCTATTCTATCTTGGAAGATAACCAGGGAAAAGTCGTTGGTTTTTTAATGCCAGAAGTGGTGGGTTCAGAAACATTATTAAAGCTTTGTACGCCCAAATTGAGAAAACAATACAAGTTAGAAACTAATTGGTATTTTCTTCATGTAGTAGCGCGGAATATAGCGGCTATTATCCAAGCAATTCACCTTAAAGGTTATGTTTTGGGAGACATCAAGCTAGAAAATATCTTAGTGAATAATCGGGCGTTGCCTACAATTATTGATACAGATTCATTTCAAGTATCAGATCCGGATAGTAGTAAAATATATCGGTGTTTAGTTGGCTCAGAAGGATTTACACCGGCGGAATTAATTGGAGTGAATATAGCAGATGTAGATCAAACAGAAGTGCATGATCGCTTTCGATTAGGAGTTGTTATTTATTATCTATTATTTAGCGGGCCGCCGTTTCGGGGATTGTGGCAAGGAGGAGGGGATTCCCTGGAACAGTCGGAACTAATTCGACGGGGACTCTGGCCTTTTTCTGGGGATAAATTGCTTGTACCTAGTAATACCACCATACCATTAAATATTTTACATCCCGACTTACACGCCTTATTTTTGCGCTGTTTCAATGAGGGACATAAATTCCCCCAGAGACGACCGACGGCTAAGGAATGGCGTGGTACTTTGGAAGCTGCACTAAATGAGGTTATACGCTGTGGCAAAATTGATAATCATTACTACAACCACAGTTACGGAAAGTGTTATTGGTGTGAGCGATTTAGTGATTTAAATTTTGATATTTTTCCGGGTAAAAGTATCGCTACTGTGACACCTACACCGTCACCTAAAGTAGCGCCTCCACCGCCCTCTTCGCCACCACCTCCCCCAGCAAAGCTAACTATATTTACCGAAAACCTACCCAAGGGAATAACACTGGAGATGGTAGGCTTACCAGCAGGTCAATTTCTCATGGGATCTCCTGACAGCGATCCCGATGCTTACCAGAGCCAAAAGCCTCCACACCAAGTTCAAGTAAACAGTTTTGCGATTGGCAAATATCCAGTGACTCAGGCACAATATCAAGCGGTAATGGGAACCAATCCCTCTCGGTTTAAAAATTGGTTTAAAAATAATCCCCAAAATCCAGTAGAAAATGTTAGCTGGAACGATGCTCAAGCCTTTTGTCAGAAATTGAGTCAAATAACAGGGAAAACCTATCGCCTACCGACGGAAGCGGAATGGGAATATGCTTGTCGTGCGGGGACAACCACTCGCTTTTATTTTGGTGATGATGCCAATCAGTTAGGAGATTACGCTTGGTATAAAGGAAATTCTCAGGATAAAACTCATCCTGTGGGCCAGAAAAAGCCCAATGGTTGGGGAATCTATGACATGATTGGCAATGTTTGGGAGTGGTGCGAAGACAATTGGCACGATAACTATATCGGAGCGCCAAAAGATGGCAGTGCTTGGCTGATAAGGGATAATGATTATCAAATAGTGCGGGGCGGTTCTTGGTGCTACAATCCAGCTTACTGCCGTTCCGCTTACCGCTTCGACTTCGGCTACCGCCGCGACTTCAGCAATGACTACTACGGTTTTCGGGTGGTGTGCGGTGCTGGGAGGACTCTGTAACCCTTATTCTCTTTTTACCCTTTTTTACCCTTTTTCTCTTTTTCCCGCCCTTAGGCGGGTCGATTTTTTTTTGAGATATTCTAGATCTCGTAGGGTGCGTTAGGCGGCCATCAATTCGGTCAAAAAACTAAAATTAACAATCCGCCGTAACGCACCAATTTAATAATAAAGTTGGTGCGTTACGCTATCGCGCTTCACACCCTACAAGCGAAGCAGATCGAAGCTGCTGAAGGGGATTCGGTCCAATTTAATAATAAAGTTGGTGGGTTACGCTATCGCGCTTCACACCCTACAAGCGAAGCAGGGCGATCGCTAACTTAAACAGAGGGACGTACCACCCGAATCAACTTTCCCTGTAAGGATTCCTCTCCCCTTACCGCCTCATCGACCTGTGCTGTAAACTGTTGCCAATTACGATTATCGAAAATTTGGGTTAAAACCCCGTCCTTTTAGGACGGCTTTAAGCTACAATGGAACCCACATTCCGCACCCTCAACTGTCACATAAGCTGTCCCCCTCCAGAGACTTGAGTAAAAATACTTAGCTGGTGAAGGTTTTCTCGGTGGCCGTTAGGGGGAGCTTGAGACCCCTAA
>NZ_SFBZ01000233.1:0-8729 GCF_007095495.1 Microcystis sp. M_QC_C_20170808_M9Col
AAACTAATCTTACACAGCCCAATGTGCGCCGCAATAGCGACTCTTGTGTTGGTGTGGGGTAAAATCGAAACGAATAGGCTTTTTCCATGTCTCACATTTTAGCATATATTTCGTAAATGTGCTAATATTTAACAGTAAAGCCGTCGTTCTACGACGGGGTTTCAGACCCAAATTTTTCGATGACCGGAATCTATGAGCCTATCGACTGCCACCGTTACCGCCATCAATTATCCTGATGCTACCATCAACCGGGCCGAACGCGCCCTCTGTTGTTCTCCTTTCCGTGTCACCTTATTTGCGGCTATGCTGGAGCAAAGTGTATCACTTTTAAGCATCCCTGGTGCTGGGGGTTTAGAGAAAGGTTATACTTCCAGACTGCTGACGGAAGCGGCAGCGGAAAGCTATCTTCTCTGGTTGATTAAGGTGGGAATTTTGCGGCGCGAAGTAGATGGACAGGGGATAACCGATAGTTTTCGTCTCACTCCTTTGGGGAGGAAATTAATAGAAAAATGGCAACCCCAAGGGGACTTTTTCCCTACACCCACTTTCTGGCAAAGATTTTTAAATACTCTGCAACGTTGGTTTTCTTTTTAATGCTGTTAAGGTGAGGAGTCGGGAGTCGGTCGTCAGGAGTCAGGATTCTCCGAGTCGGTCGTCAGGAGATAGGAGATTATTTTATTTATTCTCCCCACACCCCACACCCCACACCCGACACCCCACACCCCACACCCCACACCCCACACCCTACACCCCACACCCCACACCCCACACCCCACTTCCCCACTTCCCCATCTCCCCATCTCCCCATCTCCCCACTTCCCAATTCATAATTCATAATTCCTAATTACCAAAAATTAAATAGTCAACCCAAAAAACTAGATGAAAGCAATTATGGTAGTGGGGACAACATCCCACGCGGGTAAATCTTTTTTAACTGCGGCTTTATGTCGTTTATTCAACCGGAAAGGCTGGCAAGTAACACCCTTTAAAGGTCAGAATATGGCCCTTAATGCCTATGTTACCGCCGGAGGGGGAGAAATGGGTCACGCCCAGGCGGTGCAAGCATGGGCCGCGGGGACAATTCCCCGGGTAGAAATGAACCCAATTTTATTAAAACCCCAGGGAAATATGACCTCTCAGGTGATTATTAAAGGCAAGGCTGTTGGTGTCACCACGGCAGCGGATTATTATCAGAATTATTTTGAGCAAGGTTGGCAAGCAATTAAAGAATCTTTAGCTAAATTATCAACAGAATTTGATCTAGTTGTCTGTGAAGGTGCGGGAAGTCCGGCGGAAATAAATCTCAAACATCGGGATTTAACTAATATGCGGGTGGCTAAATATCTCGATGCCGCTACTATTTTAGTGGTGGATATTGATCGCGGGGGGGCTTTTGCTCACGTCGTCGGTACGTTAGAATTATTAGAACCGGAGGAAAGAGCTTTAATTAAAGGTATTGTGATCAATAAATTTCGCGGACAAAAATCCCTCTTAGATTCGGGGATTACTTGGCTAGAAGATTATACAAAAATTCCTGTGTTAGGAGTTCTTCCCTATAGTGATATCTTTTTGAGTGCCGAGGATTCTCTCAGTTTACTCGATCGCCCTGCCCAAAAACCCAAAGCTGAACTAAATATCATTGTCATTCGTCTGCCTCATATCGCTAATTTTACTGATTTTGACCCTCTCTGTGGCGAAGCAACGGTCAATGTACGTTATCTAGAATTACAGGAATCTTTAGGTGATCCCGATGGGGTAATTATCCCCGGCTCTAAAACCACTGTTGCTGATTTAATTGCTCTTAATCAAAGTGGTATGGCTAATCAATTACAAGCCTATCACCAAAGGGGAGGTATTATCTTTGGCATCTGTGGTGGTTTGCAAATGTTAGGGCGATTAATCCTGGATCCTGAACATCGAGAAGGTCCCGATAGTGAGGCATCTGGCTTAAATTTACTGCCGTTAAAAACGGTAATTACTGCCGAAAAAATTACCCGTCAACGACAAGTTTTATCCAATTATCCCCAAGCTGGTTTACCGGTAATGGGATACGAAATTCACCAGGGAATAAGCCAATGGGAAAGTGAATCAGGTTATCAAAAAATGTTCGAGGAAGATGCTAGTCTGGGAATTGTCAATGATTCTCTCTCAATTTGGGGCTGTTATTTACATGGTATCTTTGATAATGGTTCTTGGCGAAGAACTTGGTTAAATCATCTGCGTCAGCGTCGCGGTTTATTATCTTTGCCTACGGGAATTGCTAACTATAGTGAACAAAGAGAAATAACCCTAGATAATATGGCTAATTTATTGGAAGAACATTTAAATCTTAACCCTATTTTTGCTCATTTGTAAGGAGAAATTATGACTATTGCAGTGCGTTTTTTACCCGATGATATCATCATAGAAGCGGAAACTGGAGAACTATTATTAGATGTGGCCAAAAAAGCAGGGATTGAAATTCCTACCGGCTGTTTAATGGGTTCCTGTCACGCTTGCGAGGTAGAATTAGATGATGGTACTCAAATTTGTAGCTGTATTACTGGTATCCCCGGCGATCGAGATTCTTTAACCGTTCATTTATACTCCGATCCGCTCTGGTAGTTGTTCAGGTTTTCTGATAACAGAATTTAGCTATTACCGTTAAGTTTACGAATTCTAACTCGGAGAATACTGACTCGGAGACTTCTAACTAGGAGAAGGTTTTTTATTTTTGCAAGATGTCCATTGATGATAGTATATGCAATATATTGATAAAATAATATAATAGGTCGTATCAATGGGATGTAAGAATAAATTTCACCAAACCCTTGACAAAAGTTACTTTTTGTATTACCCTGCGATAGTGGTGATACCACGAAAAATACTTACATATTAAATATTTTAAAATATGTCAGATTATTATCATTATCAAAATTCTTGCTGTGGGACTGCCCACGCTTATTTGCTACCCTCTCTGAGTCAGATTTTTGCCGATCTTGCTCCTCCTGAAAAGCGTATTTTTGATCTCGGTTGTGGCAACGGTTCGATCGCTAATTGGTTATCAGAAAAAGGATTTCAAGTCAGTGGCTGCGATCCTTCCGAATCGGGGATAGCAGAGGCAAAAAAAGCCTATCCTGAACTTGATCTATACGTTGGCTCCGCCTATGATGATCTGGCTAGTAAATTTGGCACTTTTCCGCTGCTAATTAGTTTGGAGGTGGTAGAACACGTCTATGCTCCGCGCGATTATGCTAAGACCGTTTATAATCTGCTGCAACCCGGAGGATATGCGCTGATATCCACTCCCTATCATAGTTATCTCAAAAATTTGGCCCTAGCGGCTACGGGTAAGATGGACGAGCATTTTACCGCTCTTTGGGATCACGGACATATTAAATTTTGGTCTGTCAAAACTATCACACAACTGTTAAAAGAAGCTAATTTATCGGTAGAGAAAATCTATCGTATTGGTCGTATTGCTCCCTTAGCGAAGACGATGATTATTCTCGCTCGTCGGGGTCGATAAATCATACTAAATCCTATTTAAAAGGTATAGGAGAGGACGGTAGCAGGGAATTTGAGCATTTGTACTAAAATTCCCAATGCGCAGTTTAAATACAGTACAGCTTAGTCAAACTTGGGAATAATCCAAGCTGCTACAATAGCCAATAAAACAACAATTTCTAAGACCTTATATAAGTTAAGGGATTGTAGCCACTGAAAAATCTTAGCTAGACGCAAACTTAACCCCCATTGACGTAATTGAGATAACCATAATTTCGGGCTATCTTGTTCACGAAAACGCCATTTAAGGATAGATAATAATAGGGGAACCCCTCCCACTTTAGCAGTCATGAGCAGGTGCAGGATCAGACATACTGCCATAATTAACCAACTGAGCAAATGGGCATAATACCAAAAGTGATTTAATTCCCCTTCCGGTAGCCATTTGGAATCCATCATCCGACCACTATACAAGGCAAAAGTTAGGGCAAAAAGAGTCAAAGTATTGACTAAACGATGGAGACTATACCACCAAATCGGCTTACCAAATTGGGTTAATTTGTTAAGAGAATCACTTTGAATTAATCTTTTGTTGCCCCGACGAAAAGCATAGATAGCAAAAACGGGAAAGATAATCAGGGTATAGAGGCCAAAAGTGCCATGAATACTTTCAATTTCTTGATATTCTGGTAAGGGCAGTTTTAACCAACGACCGTCAAAAGTATCATAGGTCCAATAGGCCGTAACCATGGCGGCAATGAGGGCAATTCCCGTGAATCCGTGCAGAATTCGCAGTAAAAGAGGTTGATAAGGTTGATTAGTTTTCATGAACTCGATCGATACAATGGGGGATGTAAACTTGCCCAGATACTATGTTAACTAATCCTTGGCTCGTCGCTGTTCTTCTCAATACCGTCCTCCTCGGAATCGCTGCAATTGCCCCAAAAAAGCTCTTAACTCGGATGGGTTATCTCCATGCTTGGGTTTTAGGGGTAATTGTCTGGGGAAGCTTGGGATGGCGCGGTTATCTAATTGTTTTATTCTATTTCCTCGTCGGTTCTACTGTCACCCGCATCGGTTTAGCGCGCAAGGAAGCGGAGGGAATTGCCGAAAAAAGAGCGGGGGTGCGCGGTCCTGAAAATGTCTGGGGTTCCGCTTTAGCGGGGGCAATTTGCGCTATCCTAAGTCTTTTTGCCGCTTCTCCCTGGGATTATCTCTTAATACTCGCTTATGTGGCTAGTTTTAGCACCAAATTAGCCGATACTACTGCCAGTGAGGTGGGCAAAGCTTATGGTAAAACTACTTATCTGATTACTAATTTTAAATCCGTCCCCCGGGGAACAGAAGGGGCTGTTAGTTTAGAAGGAACGATCGCTGGTTTGTTGGCAGCCACGGCTATTTCCCTGTTAGCATGGGCTATCGGTGCGATCGATCTTCTTGGTGTGTTATGGTGCGTAATTGCGGCATTTATCGCCACCAATATCGAAAGTCTCATCGGTGCTACTCTACAGACTCGCTTTCTGTGGTTAACTAATGAATTGGTCAATGTGATCAATACGGTTATCGGTGCGATCGTGGCTATCCTGTTAAGCTTGTTCTGGTCTTTCAGCTAAAATTAAGTGACTAAAGAAATATCTATGCTAAAGTGGCGTTTTTGTGCATTGTCCCTGCTGTTACTGCTAATTACTGCCTGTGGGACGGAAAATCAACCTAATTCTAGTTCTACCACCGCAAATAGTCCCGATGCGGGCCGCTTGCAAACGGTGAAAAATCGCGGTAAGTTAATTTGTGGCATTAACGGAGAAGTGCCGGGGTTTAGCTTTGTTAATGAACAAGGCGAATATTCGGGCTTAGATGTGCAAATTTGCCGAGCTATTGCGGCGGCTCTCTTTAATGATCCCTCCAAAGTCGAATATCGTAAACTTAGCCCCCAAGAGAGATTTACTGCCGTACAGACGGGAGAAGTGGATATCCTCAGTCGCAACACCACCTGGACGATTAACCGGGATACCGCTCTGGGGATGGAGTTTATCACCCCGGTTTTCTATGATGGTCAGGGAATTATGGCCACAAAAGCCAGTAATATTAAGAAATTAGAAGATTTGAGCGGAAAGTCCATTTGTGTGCTATCGGGAACCACCACAGAACAAAATCTGGCCGATGCCATGGCAAAAGCGGCAGTGCAAGGTTATAAACCGATCGTTTCCGATGATGTGGAGGCTTTATATACAGCTTATCAGGCGGGGCGTTGTCAGGCTGTCACCTCCGATCGCTCCCAATTGGTGGCCCGGCGCTCGGTTTTTCCCCGACCGCAGGATCATCAATTATTAGAAGTGGTAATATCTAAGGAACCCTTGGCCCCGGCCGTGGCCGATGGTGATCCCGCTTGGTCGAATGCCGTCCGCTCGATCGTTTTTAGTTTAATTCAAGGGGAAGAATTTGGGATTAACTCCCAAAATATTGCCACTTTTGCCGACAGCAAAGACCCCAGTATTCGGCGCTTTTTGGGTATCGATGAGAAGTTAGGCGAAGATATGGGTTTACCCAATGATTTTGCCCAAAGAGTCTTAAAACAGGTGGGTAATTACGGGGAAATTTATGATCGGGAAATCGGTAAACCCCTGCAACTCGATCGAGGTTTAAATAATCTTTGGACAAAGGGGGGTTTATTGTATTCTCCTCCTTTTCGTTAATTTTAAAATTGTGTTTCCTGACGGGGAATATAGACTCCTAAGACCGCTGGAATAACTCGAAACATGGCGGGAGTAGTGCTAGTAATTTCGCCATCGGTGTTGATACTATGGGGTTTACGAGTCTGAATTTGAATTTCTTTCCCTTTAAGAGTTCTCACCCAAGATAATAAACCCTGTTGTCCTCGCGGTAATGTCCATAAAAGCGGGAAAATTTGCCACCAGTGTTCAATTTCTAGGCTATATAAATCTAATCTTTGATCGTCGATTTGGGCATCATGAGCGATCGGCATTCCTCCCCCATAATAACGACCATTTCCGATCGCTATTTGTAGAGTTTTAACTTTGATATTTTGGCCATCAATACCGATCATAGCGGTAAAAGGACGAGTTTTACTTAATAACTGTAGGGCTGTCCAAGCGTAGGCCAAAATCCCCAAACGTCGCTTTAAACCCTTGTTCAGTTTTTGGGTAATTTTCACACTTAATCCTAAACTAGCCACGTTGAAAAAGTATTTATTATTTACCCAACCTAGATCGATATATTTTAAATTACCTTCCGCAATAATTCGACAAGCTTCGGCAATAGAATTCGGTATCCCTAAAGTCCGGGCCAAATCATTAGCCGTTCCCAAAGGTATAATACCTAGGGGCAGTTGAGTTTCTACCAACACATCCACCATAGCATTAAGAGTCCCATCGCCACCACCGACGATAACTAAATCAATATTAGAGCGATATTTTTCCATCAAAAAAGGTATATCTTCTACCTTTTTCAAAGGGACGCTGATAATTTCAAAATCCCAATGATTGAGCAGATCGACAGTTTGAGCAAAGTTTTCTTTACCCTTGCGCGAGTGACGATTGATTAGTAGTAAAGCTCTTTTAGTCATAGGTAAGTTTCTCAGCAGTGCAGGGATAAAGGTTATGTAATTAAATCAGAAAAAATATCGGGTGATTGTCAATAATTTAGCCCCATTGATCACTAAATTTTAGTTTAATAGCCCTTTCTTCGAGAAAATGTTCTACCATTGCCTCTAGGTGGGGCTGCCTGAATAAATCTAAAAACCTTGTTGGATCAGACTTTTAGACTTTTTTGCCCTCAAAAAGTGCCAGCCATAAAACCCCACACCCCACCAACAAACTTTTTCAGTAAGTCCTATGTATAATAGCAAATTCAGACCCCTCAAGGCCATGAACCGAAGATAATGGCAGACAATTACTTAATTTTACTGATAACAGGCGTTTTTTCGGGCTTATTAGCGGGTTTATTTGGTATTGGGGGTGGCACTATCTCCGTGGCGATCCTGTTAAATTTGGGCTACAGTTACGGGGAATCGGTGGCTACCAGCAGTTTAGCGATCGTTTTCACTTCCCTAGGGGGTACGATCCAAAATTGGCGATTAGGTTCCCTCAAATGGCAGCGAGTTCTCCTCTTAGGTTTACCCGGGATTTTTACGGCATTTATCGGGGTCTATCTGGTCAAATCTAGCCCCAAACACCTCCTAGAAGCGGCTTTTGGTTGTTTTTTACTGCTCAATATCTATTTAACCAATCTCAAGCAAAATTTAAGCCAAAAAGAGCCAGTTTCTGCCCTTAGATTGCATCCTAATCTAGCCTGTCTGCTAACCGGAGGAATCGCTGGATTTCTAGCCGGTATTTTCGGAATTGGCGGTGGGGCGATCATGGTGCCACTACAAATGATTTTTTTGGCAGAAAAGATCAAAATCGCCATTGTCACCAGTTTAGGTGTGGTTTTACTCAATTCGATCGCCGCCTGTTTCGCTCATGCCCAAGCCGGTCATATTCTTTATCTACAAGGGATTATTTTAGGTATCGGTGGTTCTCTAGGTGTACAAGTAACCACTCGTTTTTTACCGAAATTACCGGATCGATTGGTGCGGATTACTTTTTATATTTTTCTGCTACTGATGGCCATTTATTTCTTCATCCGCGCTTGCTCTTAGACCGGATCAACGGACTGGTTAATTTCTAACCCTTCCACTCTCTCCCTGATGGGCTTTTTCCGGATTCATCAATAAAAAACGGAGAATACTTGACAAATTCGGGGGGGGGAGAATGGCGGAGATTATTGCTTTTAATCGCTCATCTATGGGGTATAAATCTTAACTTTTCCCAGTATTAGCCATAACATTAGCTTGAATCAATCAAATCAAACAGGATTTAGTATAACAAGACCTCCTAGACATGAGGACAGAAGGAGATTATGTCCCTTTTTGTATAGCTCTAACCTGTTTAACCTCTAACTCTAACGCGGATGCGACTTGCTCAACACTTAACCCTAAGGCTAACAAACGAGGGACCGCCTCTAGTGCTTTGTTTAGTCTGCCTTGCTCAATGCCTTGCTCAATGCCTTGCTCAATGCCTTCCTGACGACCTTCCTCGCGACCTTCCTGACGACCTTCCTCGCGACCTTCCTCGCGCACATCTTGAAAATACTGAGTTTGTTTTAATTCATCTAAACTAAACATAGTTTCTATCTCCCGACGATTGAGAAGCGGTAACTTATAAACGAGAATCGTCTCTATTAAT
>NZ_SFBZ01000234.1:0-5353 GCF_007095495.1 Microcystis sp. M_QC_C_20170808_M9Col
TCCAGAAATTTATGACGGAGTTAGTCTTAGAAGCCGTTTCTAATTACGATCTTGATGGAATTCAGTTTGACGACCATACCAGCCTGCCTAAAACCTTTGGCTATGATCGCTATACGCTCAATCTATATCGTCAAGAAACTAAACGCGAGGCTCCTGCTAATCCCGATAATCCTGACTGGGTGCGTTGGCGAGCTAATAAAATTACCGCATTCATGACAAACTTGAATAAAGCGGTGAAGCAAAGAAAGCCTAATCTTATTTTCTCGGTGTCTCCTAACTACTATGAATTTGCCTATAAGCAACAATTGCAAGATTGGCTAGGCTGGGTACGACAAGGGATTGTCAATGAGTTAATTGTGCAGGTCTATCGCAATGATTTAGAGGATTTTCGTGCTCAAATTAGTCGTCCTGAAATTGCGGAAGTCAAAAATAAAATTTCCACAGGTATCGGGATTCTATCTGGACTCCGTAACAACAATATCCCCATGTCACAGATTTATTCACAGGTGATCGCCACTCAAGAGCGTAGTTTAGGCATCTCCTTCTTTTATTACAAGAGTCTCTGGGGCTACGGTCCTGAATCAGTTAGCGATCGGCAGAGGGATTTGCAATATCTCTTCCGCAACCCTGCCCCCAGATTTGCTATTAGAAATTAACCAGAAAGAGGGGGCATTGCGCCCCCTTTCTGGTTTTGTTTTGCCTACGGCAAAACGAAAATCCAAAAACTTACTGTGATTGATTTTGGGTTTTAAATGAGTATGCACTCGTCTGAAAACCGCTATATAGATAATTCAAATAAGAACTACAGCTTCGACTTCGCTCAGCTAGCTTACACCGATGGCTGAGCGGAGTCGAAGCCCCTCTGCAAATTATTTAAAACAACTATAACTTTACTTTCCCCCGCCTATCCTAATTCTGCTAGTAAGTAATCGCCTCCATCATATTTTAGCCATTCAATTTTTTTAATTAAGTCTTCTTTAGACACAAAGTTTCTTTCTATAGTTTCAAAACCATCTTTATCTGGGAATAAATTCTATTGTTTCATCGCAATTGGATAAAGTTCGGATGTGCTGTACTTGATGCAATGCACCTGTTTGTGCCATATAGCTTAAAACATAAACTCCAATAATTTTTGTGTTACTAGTTTCCATTTGGGTCTCTTCGAGTGTTTCCCGAATTGAGCAATTCTCCCAACTCTCTCCGAGATCGCAACCTCCGCCTGGCAAACTAAAATGTTGTTCGTTAAAATCTCGGACGATGCAATACATTCCTTCTTTGTTTTTTGTAAAGTTAAAAACTTGGCTTGAAGGTAGGGTAGGATTGTAGGCTTTTTTCTTAAACTCAAATTCAATTTTAAGGATTAATTTTTTTACATATTCTGCAACATAGTCTAGGATTTGAACTAACTGATTGTTATCGTTTCTTTTAGATAATATTTTTTTGGTATTTTTGGAATTTAACACTTGTCGATGTTGTGTTTCCTGTTTGTTCCAATTTGAGGAGACAGATGTCACAAATGAATGATAAATGTTAATTGCAGTGTTAATTGTAGAAACTTTTGGGTGTTTTTTGTTTGAGGAAGTTTCTACTTTTTTTTCGGCTAGAATGTAACCCATTTGAACAATGTTATTAATTTCAACTCCAGCTTCTTCTTGAGTTGCTTTAATCACTGTATTGATTGGGGTTTCGCCTGTCTCCACATATCCAAAAATAAAGTTATCTGGCTCTTCTGGGTTCATGGGGATAAGCAAAGCTAATAGTATCCAAAAGCCTTTCTGAGCAAGAGTTATAGGCGTATCATGTCGCCAGCAATTGTATCGAATATATACCATTTCCCCCTCAAACCCAGAAGAGCCGATTTTGTTTACGCCCTCTTGTGGGGTAAATATCATGGTGAATTTCTTTCTTGAAACCTTCTTATCGGTCTTCAACTTTAGCATTTTTGTCCCCTTGCGGGGTAAATATCGTGGCGAATGTTTGTTAGTTAGTAAATTCATAAAATAAATGAAGTGACTAGTTTCCGTCCCCTTGCGGGGTAAATATCGTGGCGAAGTTAGGGTGGAAGATATGATATAGGAGGCTAGCATGAGTTTCCGTCCCCTTGCGGGGTAAATATCGTGGCGAAGTTGTGCTACAGCTTGTAATGCTAGATCACCAACTATAGAGGTTTCCGTCCCCTTGCGGGGTAAATATCGTGGCGAAGAAGATCGGGAGTAAATGCAACAATTTTTAGCGGTTCATGTTTCCGTCCCCTTGCGGGGTAAATATTGTGGCGAAGAACCGCCATCAATGTTAAAAAACCTCACGTATTTTTGTTTCCGTCCCCTTGCGGGGTAAATATCGTGGCGAAGTCGCAAATGCGATTTACAGCGATCTTGACTCGCTTGAAGAGTTTCCGTCCCCTTGCGGGGTAAATATCGTGGCGAAGACCTTCAGTAAAAGATCGAAACATGGTAAAGATTGAGTTTCCGTCCCCTTGCGGGGTAAATATCGTGGCGAAGCGGACAAACGCCAAATACAGCTTTATCCGTTTCCTATTCTGGAGTTTCCGTCCCCTTGCGGGGTAAATATCGTGGCGAAGGCTATCTAGTGCGCGTTCTCGTGTAAAAGGTGCTGGTATAGTTTCCGTCCCCTTGCGGGGTAAATATCGTGGCGAAGCGGAGGTATATGGTCATGCCTAGTTATCGACCCAGAAGTTTCCGTCCCCTTGCGGGGTAAATATCGTGGCGAAGCAACTCCAATACACTCACCCAGTAAGATTTTTCTCCCAATGTTTCCGTCCCCTTGCGGGGTAAATATCGTGGCGAAGAAACATTCTTTTCTGCTGAATCTCTTGATGAGTTTTGGGTAAGGTTTCCGTCCCCTTGCGGGGTAAATATCGTGGCGAAGCTAAACATATAGGAGATAAGATAATGACAATAGAATTTAGGTTTCCGTCCCCTTGCGGGGTAAATATCGTGGCGAAGGAAAAAAACAAAGAGTTCGCACTACTACTTTGCGAACTCACACGTTTCCGTCCCCTTGCGGGGTAAATATCGTGGCGAAGTTTTGTTGAAAAGTTGAGGACTGAAAAAGAGCATAGTTTCCGTCCCCTTGCGGGGTAAATATCGTGGCGAAGCACAAACCCTATCGTATTGCGTCTACATCCTAGCGAGTTTCCGTCCCCTTGCGGGGTAAATATCGTGGCGAAGTACCTAGTTGTCATTGGCGAGTTCGCTTATAGGGATGGTTTCCGTCCCCTTGCGGGGTAAATATCGTGGCGAAGTTACCCTCAATAGACTCCATAACCGTAGGTTCCAAAGCGCGTCGTTTCCGTCCCCTTGCGGGGTAAATATCGTGGCGAAGTTGTAATCGAAGGTATTTTGACAAGTCGCGTTTACAACGGTTTCCGTCCCCTTGCGGGGTAAATATCGTGGCGAAGTTCTTTAAGGCTGGTAAGTATGGTCAATCTTTGTTTATTTCGTTTCCGTCCCCTTGCGGGGTAAATATCGTGGCGAAGATTATGAATCACGGTGAGCAGTGTCTCGCTGTGCTAGTGTTTCCGTCCCCTTGCGGGGTAAATATCGTGGCGAAGTCAGGAGTGCATTTTTGGTATGGATTTTATTACTCTAGTCGTTTCCGTCCCCTTGCGGGGTAAATATCGTGGCGAAGTGCTAGTTGTTGATGATGAGTTTGATAACTATCAAGTTCAGTTTCCGTCCCCTTGCGGGGTAAATATCGTGGCGAAGAAGATTAGAAGCTGCTATAGAGTATGCAAAATACTTAGGTTTCCGTCCCCTTGCGGGGTAAATATCGTGGCGAAGTGCTTTATTTGGTGCTGTAGTCCCTAGTTTTTTAGCGTTTCCGTCCCCTTGCGGGGTAAATATCGTGGCGAAGACTATACTCCGTTTGCCCAAGGTTCGTTCCCTTTGAGATACGTTTCCGTCCCCTTGCGGGGTAAATATCGTGGCGAAGGATACAGCGCACTCCGCAAGCATGAGTTAATTGCGCGTTTCCGTCCCCTTGCGGGGTAAATATCGTGGCGAAGTGAGTTAGGTGGTATTGCCCCCAAGGAATTACGGAAGGAAGGTGAAGGTTTCCGTCCCCTTGCGGGGTAAATATCGTGGCGAAGGCTAGAGATGAATAGATTGCCTATAGGTGACATGGTTAGTGTTTCCGTCCCCTTGCGGGGTAAATATCGTGGCGAAGTCAGTTGAATCAGAGAGTATTGCCTTAGATCCAGCCAAGTTTCCGTCCCCTTGCGGGGTAAATATCGTGGCGAAGGGGAGACCCCGTGACGCCCCCTAAGACCAGCGCGTCTTGTTTCCGTCCCCTTGCGGGGTAAATATCGTGGCGAAGTGACCAGCGCGACTGGAAGTTGGATAGTGTGCCTTTCAGTTTCCGTCCCCTTGCGGGGTAAATATCGTGGCGAAGACAACCCGTGATGGCGCTGTATGGAGCCAAGAAGTCTCTAAGTTTCCGTCCCCTTGCGGGGTAAATATCGTGGCGAAGTACTGCCGATGAGCCTGACGCTACGCTAATGACCAGTTTCCGTCCCCTTGCGGGGTAAATATCGTGGCGAAGATGGAACCACCATTGACAACGTAATTATCAAACTCATCGTTTCCGTCCCCTTGCGGGGTAAATATCGTGGCGAAGTCATCGATCCACCGTTGCAACGTGCGGCGGCTGACAATGGTTTCCGTCCCCTTGCGGGGTAAATATCGTGGCGAAGTAGAGACACTAAAATCAAGACAGAAGAAATGTCTCTTGCTGAGTTTCCGTCCCCTTGCGGGGTAAATATCGTGGCGAAGACTTACGACCACTGCACCGTCAAACCATTTAACCCTAACAGTTTCCGTCCCCTTGCGGGGTAAATATCGTGGCGAAGTGAATTTATCAGTTGAGAGTATAGTATCATTTGTGAAGAGTTTCCGTCCCCTTGCGGGGTAAATATCGTGGCGAAGGCGACAAACGATCCGCGACAAGGCGGTGCTGTTGTGGTTTCCGTCCCCTTGCGGGGTAAATATCGTGGCGAAGCCTAGGCTTCTGAATGCTATATACTATGAAGTTTTCAAGGTTCGTTTTTTGCAGTCCACTTAACATTCGTTTACAAACGAACTCGAAAACAAATGGAAAACTTAAAATTGTTTTCAAAAGTGCAATATCAATAAAATAGCCCAATTTCGCCAACAAGTCAAACTAAAAAACACCCATTAGCCCACAAATAATCACCCAAACTCCTAAAACCTAGTCATAACGACCCGCGACAAAAATAGCCAATACTTTACATTGCTTAACACTCATAAAATCACAAAATCAGGCGGCTCATAAGGACGTGGACTGCCAAACACCCTAGTCCGCCTCTTCGCCG